>NZ_JBRFPI010000316.1:0-5482 GCF_053579595.1 Cellvibrio sp. | reverse complement strand
ATCAATTAGGGCCAACGGTGGAATAAAGAAAGGGAGGCGGCTATTGCGGTGCTAGGGAAGTTAATTGCGTCGCAATAAAATGTGATTGCAACGCATCAGACTACCGCTGAAATCCAGCGACGTAAACGGCTGCGGACATATTGATGTAATGGTTTGCCGCGCCATGATCCCCAACACAAGTGAGCACCAATAGTCTGTGCGGTTTTTTTCGCAGTGAGCTTCGCCATCGCAAATTCAGGATAAATTACGTGCCCAGGCATGATGGTAATATCGTCGTTATATTGCGGATTGTCTTGTAAAAATAAGGTAAGGGCGTGGGGGCCGCTGAGAAAAACAATGTTGGTCTCACCGGCGCGATGTTTGGCAAAAATGCGCTCGATAAATTTTAACCACATATCAAAGCCCGGCGCAGATGCCATAAAGGCATTACCCAGCTTATAACTGCCACCAATACTTTTGCATTCCTTCTCTTCGATCGCCAGTACACACTTGTTCGCTAAAAATTTCTCATCCAAAGGTTTGTAAAAAACATAGTCGGTATCAAAATAAATCCCGCCGTACACATACAGGTACAAACAGCGCGCAATGTCAACGCGAATCACCCCTACTGGAATACTTAAATAATCATCGAGAAATTGCGGAGCCTTGTCTTTTACAAGCTGCAGATTGGACTCGTCGGTCCAGGCGTGATATTCAAAATCAGGCATTAACTCACGCGCGCGTTTGGTCAGTTGGCGCTCTTCCCAGACGTAAGATTTGGAGCATTGATGGAGGATTTTGGGAATCATAGGTTTTTCCTTTTTCCAGCGGGCGGTTAAATCAACAGATGGATCACCCCGGAATTCACGCAATTGCTATGCCATCCATCGAAACATCGCTTTTTTGTAGATAGGCGTGCCAAGAAAGCAATAGTTGCGGGCATTTGTGTATGTAATGCACCAGATTCATCCATGTTTTGCGTTAACCAAAAATATCCAACTGCCCATTGGTTTTTTTCGGCGCCGGAATACTCAGCGGTTTGCGGAATAAACTGCAATCCAATTGTACAAAACGCCCGCTCTTGCCCAAGCCATAGCGTTTAAGCCCTTTGGCAAAACGCTGGCGGATCATATCGGCCCAGAGGCCTTCGCCGCGCATGCGCGTGGCAAAATTTGCATCGTAATCTTTGCCGCCGCGCATATCGCGGATGCGATTCATCACCCGCTCGGCACGCTCGGGGAAATGGGTTGTGAGCCACTGCTGAAAGAGCGGATTTACTTCCCAGGGTAAACGCAACACGGTGTAACCCGCAGCAGTGGCGCCGGCATCGGCAGCAGCGCGCATCACATTTTCCAACTCCTGTTCAGTCACAAAGGGAATCACTGGCGCCACGCTCACGAGCACCGGTATACCCGCTTGCGCGAGTTTTTCAATTGTCTGTAAGCGGCGGGTGGGCGATGCGGCGCGCGGTTCTAGTGTTCGTGCGATTGAATGATCGAGCGTGGTAATGGTGATGGCCACTGTGACCAGATTTTTCGCAGTCATCTCTTGTAGTAAATCGATATCCCGCTCGATCAGCGCCGATTTGGTAATCATGCCGAGCGGGTGATCGCACTCATGCAACACTTCCAAACAGCGGCGCGTGATTTTTAAGTCGCGCTCGCACGGCTGGTAAGCATCGGTATTCATTCCAAAGGCGATAGGGCTGGGCTCGTAATTTTTATGCGCGAGTTCGCGCCGCAACAATTCCGGCGCATTGGTTTTGGCGTAGAGCCGGGTTTCAAAATCCAAACCGGGCGATAGACCGAGATAAGAATGGGTCGGGCGCGCAAAACAGTAGATACAACCGTGCTCGCAACCGCGATAGGGGTTGAGCGTCACGCTAAAGGGTAAATCCGGAGATTGGTTGCGGCTGAGGATGGTCTTGGCTAGCTCGGGGGTAATGTGAGTTTTTAATGCCGGGTTGATGTCGGTATCGTCAACAAAAGGTGTCCAACCGTCATCGACTGTTTCAATTAAATGAGTCTCAAAGCGTCCGGCGATATTGCTGATTGCACCGCGCCCTTTGTGGGCTTGGGGTGCGGCGTTGATCCAGGGGGCGGGCTCGATAAAATCCTCGTCGTTTGTGCTCATCACCCCTCCTCCACACAATTATGCTGTACATACAAACAGTTATTTTGTGCTTAAACCCGCTGAGGTGCAAGGCAGGTTTCAATTTATCTTGCATGGCTACTGCAACCTTTTTGCAGGTCGCCCGTAAGTTCCTCCGACAAATCAATCTAAGGAGGAACCACCATGAACCCGTTTATCAACAAATCCTGTCGTAATTTAGTTATTACCCTTGCCTGTACCGGCCTGCTCACTGCTTGCGGCGGCGGAGGGGGTGGCGGCAAAGGTTACTCATCAACACCCGGTAGCACCGGTTATTCCAGCACGGCGCCCAGCTCCATGGCAGCCAGCTCTATAGCACCGAGCAGTACACCCGCCAGTTCAGTTGCGCCGAGTAGCACACCGGCATCCAGTACTCCGGCGTCCAGTTCATTGGCGTCCAGCTCGGTAGCACCGGCATTGGTCCCGCCCGTTGTCTTGGTCGATAGCCAAATCAATGCCGCTGATGGCGATTATTTTGTCGCGAGTGGCGACGTATTAGTCGGCATGCCTGAAGGTGGCGGCAACACCAGCTTTACCGGCCAGTTGCTGAGTCGCACGGGGTTCGCCCTCTACACCTTTGCCAACGACACGACCGGTGTATCCAACTGCAGCGGCAATTGCCTGGTGAACTGGCCACCGTTATTGGCCAATCCGGGTGATCAAGCGAGTGCGCCTTACTCGATAATCACCCGCAGCATGGGCACTGCCGGTACTGCATTGCAGTGGGCCTATCACGGCAAGCCACTCTACTTTTTCAAAAATGACACAGTTGCTGGCCAAACTGCCGGTAAAGCCATAGCCAACTGGTTACTCGCACGGCCGATGCCCACCCAAATAGTGGCCAACGCCACCCTCGGTAGCCATCTCGCGGCTGCAGGCAGTGTGAAACTGGCGACGCCAGTCAACGGCGCCGAGCAGACCAGCACCGCCGAGCGCAATGGTTTTACGCTCTATACCTTCGATAACGACACCGCCGGCGTCAGCAATTGTTCCGGTACCTGCCTTACCAACTGGCCAGCCTTGATTGCCCACGCCGGTGCTGTTGCAACTGCTCCTTACAGCCTGGTGCAACGCGCCAGCGGTGAAATGCAGTGGGCGCTGAACGGTATGCCGCTCTACTTTTTTGCGGGCGATACCCAAGCGGGTCAAACCAATGGCGAAGCTATTGGCAATAACTGGTTTGTGGCGCGCACGCCAGCAGTTGCGGTGAACAACCATCCCACCAAAAACCGTCTGTTAGTTGCGCACGGCAATATCCTTAATGCCGCCGGTGCTGCCGATAATTCACGCCTCGATTTCACCCTCTACACCTTTGATGACGATACACCCGGCGTCACTACCTGCTTCGGCGGTTGCCTGGCTGCCTGGCCCGCACTTTATGCTCCCGCCGATGCACAAGCCTTTGGTGATTTCAGCGTAATTACCCGCGATGCCACCACCAAACAATGGGCTTACAAAGGTTTACCACTCTACTTCTATGTTGGCGATTCAAAGCCTGGTGATGTTGCCGGTGAATACACCGACTGGACCATCGCGCGGCCATAAAAAATCCGGGCGCTGCAGATGGTTTGCAGTGCCCGCTTTTCATTTCCGTTTTTATTTACGACGCAGATCAACAAAAAAGATGAGAGGACTGCATCATGAAATTATTATTTTTAGCACTGGTAATCGCTGGCTTAAGCGCCTGCGGTGCCGGTTCCGGTAAAGGATTAAATGGTCAGGGTTTGCCCACTTCCAGCAGTAACGGAAACAGCAGCGCAAGCAGCAGTAGCGCGTCAGAGAACGCGGTAACGCTCGCACAATTACAGCAGAATATTTTTGGAGCCATTTGCACCAACTGCCACACAGGTGCCAATGCGCCGCGCGGACTGCGTTTGGATTCAGAAGAAAATTCCTATGCGCTTTTAGTCAATCGCACAGCCGATGAAATTCCCACGCTTATGCGCGTCAATCCCGGTAGACCGGATGACAGTTATTTGATAAAAAAATTGGAAGGCACTGCAGATATTGTCGGTGCGCGTATGCCACTCGGTGGCCCTTATTTATCGCAAGAGCAAATTGATCAGGTGCGCAGCTGGATCGCCAATGGTGCCCCGCGCACTGGCACAGGCTCAGCGACAACAAAAGTTGCGCGCGCCAGTGCACAAAAACTGAATTCACAGGTGACAGTGAATTTGCATTTCAGTCGCCCGCTGCAATTTGAAACACTTTCACCTGAAAGTATCAGCGTGTTTTATAACAACCTGGATGGACAAAAAACGGCAGCGGATTTTTCACTCTTGCTGATCGACCAGATTCTCTACATCACCGTCAGTGATATTCCCCTACAGGCGATACAACTGGAAGTGCTGATCAACAACAGCGACTTATATCCACTGCTCGATCAGGAGCAGCGTGTATTTGACGGCGATAGCGACGAAAACCAGGGCGGAGGCTACAGCTATGTTTATTCACTGTAAAAATTATTTTGCATTTTTAATTTGTGTGATGGGGCTGCTGTTAATAAACACCGCTCGTGCAGAACCCTATCTCGCGATAAAAAATAACACTCAATGTTCCACCTGCCATGTCAATCCGGCCGGTGGTGGTGCACGCAATACTTACGGTGCCTACTACGGCACTCATGTATTGCCACAAACTGCAGGTAGCCTGGATTTATTTGATGCCGGAAAATTAGGCGAAACATTGCGCATAGGTGCAGACCTGCGCACCAATTATTACCAGTCGGATCGCGATGAGGGTCAGGACACGCGCGGATTTGAAACACAATCCGGCCAACTCTATGTGGTTTTGCAACCGAAAGACTCGCGTTTCTCACTCTATATCGATGAACAGATCGCACCCGGTGGGGCGCTAAATCGCGAGGCATTTATTCTCACCAAACTTAACGGCAACCATTTTTTAAAAGCGGGGCGCATTATGTTGCCCTACGGTATTCGTCTGGAAGATGACAGCGCGTTTATCCGGCAGGCAAGTGGATTTAATTTTGATACCGGCGACAACGGTGTGGAGTTGGGTTTACAGTACACCAAAACCCTGTTTAATTTTGCGCTTAGCAATGGCAGCAGTGGCCTCAACAATGACGATAAGAACTTACAATTTTTATCGCGCGCGGAATATCTCGGCAACAACTGGCGTATTGGCGCAACTGCACTTTACAACGATGCCGAAGCTGGCGCGCGCACGCAAGCCAATCTATTTGGCGGTTTTGTGTGGCAGGGATTTGTTTTTCTTGCCGAGGCAGATCTGATTGAAGATGAATCCATTGAAAACATTCCCGATGAGTATCAGCAGCAGCGGGTAGGTTTATTGGAAGTCAATCGCGAGATTAGTAAAGGCTACAACGTTAAAC
>NZ_JBRFPI010000315.1:0-5496 GCF_053579595.1 Cellvibrio sp. | reverse complement strand
AAGCTGGTATCGCGTCCCGGTGTTGGTACTATCGCTGCTGGTGTGGCCAAGGCTTACGCTGACTTGATCACCATTTCCGGTTATGACGGTGGTACCGCGGCAAGTCCGCTGACCTCTATCAAATATGCGGGTTCTCCGTGGGAATTGGGGCTGTCCGAAACCCATCAAACCCTGCGAGCAAATGATCTGCGCGATAAAGTTCGTGTACAAACTGACGGTGGTTTAAAGACCGGTTTGGATGTTGTGAAAGCAGCAATGCTCGGCGCAGAGAGCTTCGGCTTTGGTACTGGCCCGATGGTTGCGCTCGGCTGTAAATACCTGCGTATTTGCCATCTGAACAACTGTGCCACCGGTGTTGCTACCCAGCAAGACAAGTTGCGTAAAGACCATTACATCGGCACCGTTGAAATGGCGATGAACTTCTTCAAGTTTGTTGCTGAAGAGACCCGCGAGTGGATGGCGCGCCTCGGTGTGCGCAGTCTCGGTGAGCTGGTTGGTCGCGTCGATCTGTTAAAGATCCTCGAAGGCGAAACCACCAAACAACAGCAATTGGATTTGAGTCCGATCATCTATACCGATGATTTCCTGGCGACCAAACCACAATTGTGCGCAGTAAGCAAAAACGAGCCGTTCGATAAAGGCGAAACCGCCGAAGCTATGGTCAAGGTATTGCTGCCTGCGATTGAAGCCAAGACCGGTGGCGAGTTTGAATTCCATATCACCAACTGCGACCGCTCCATTGGCGCGCGTATCAGTGGTGAAATCGCCAAACGCTATGGCAATCAGGGCATGGCCGACAAACCGTTGAAACTCAAACTTACCGGTATTGCCGGTCAGAGCTTTGGGGTGTGGAACGCCGGTGGTTTGGATATGTACCTTGAAGGCGATGCCAACGATTATGTCGGTAAAGGCATGGCGGGCGGTAAGCTGGTAATTCGTCCACCGCGTACCTCCGGCTTCAAATCGAACAAAACCAGCATCATGGGTAACACCTGTTTGTACGGTGCGACTGGCGGTAAATTGTTTGCAGCCGGTACAGCGGGCGAGCGCTGTGGTGTGCGTAACTCCGGTGCCCATGTGGTAGTGGAAGGTGCGGGCGATCACTGCTGTGAATATATGACCGGCGGTGTAGTAACCGTTTTGGGTCAAACCGGTGTGAATTTCGGCGCGGGTATGACCGGCGGTTTTGCCTATGTATTGGACGAAGCCAATGACTTTGTGGATCGCTACAACCACGAGTTGGTCGATATCCATCGCATCAATACCGAAGCGCTGGAAGCCCAGCGCCATCATTTGCGTACAGTGATAGAAGAGTTCGTGGAAGAGACTGAAAGTGCATGGGGCCAACACCTGCTGGAAAACTTCGATGACTACATTGGCAAGTTCTGGTTGGTTAAACCTAAGGCGGCGTCTTTGGGTAGTTTGTTGGTCAGTTTCCGCAAGCGCGGCGAATAACTCTTGGTGACGAGTGAGGTCAAGATCATGTCAGCACGTTTAAACAATGACTTTCAGTTTCTCGATGTGGGTCGTCAGGACCCCACCAAGAAAGATATTGAAACCCGCAGACGCAACTTTGTGGAGATTTACCAACCTTTCGCCAAAGAAGAAGTGGAAGGTCAGGCGCACCGTTGCCTCGAGTGTGGTAACCCCTATTGCGAGTGGAAGTGCCCGGTGCACAATTTCATCCCTAACTGGTTGAAGCTGATTTCCGAAGGCAATATTTTTGAGGCCGCTGAGCTCAGTCACCAGACTAACTCGCTGCCGGAAGTTTGCGGCCGGGTATGCCCGCAGGATCGCCTCTGCGAAGGCGCTTGTACCCTGAATGATGGCTTTGGCGCAGTAACTATCGGCAACGCCGAGAAGTACATCACCGATACCGCTTTCGCCATGGGTTGGAAGCCGGACATGTCCAAAGTGGTGTGGACTGACAAAAAAGTCGCCATCATCGGCGCCGGTCCAGCGGGTATCGGTTGTGCTGACGTGTTGGTGCGCAACGGTGTTAAACCGGTAGTATTCGACAAGTATCCCGAAATCGGCGGTTTGCTGACCTTTGGTATTCCCGAGTTCAAGCTGGAAAAATCCGTGATGAGCCGTCGCCGTGAAATCTTTACCGAAATGGGTATCGAATTCCGCCTGAATACCGAAGTGGGCAAAGACATCACCATGGAAGAATTGCTGCGCGATTACGACGCCGTATTCATGGGCATGGGTACTTACACCTACATGAAAGGTGGTTTCCCCGGTGAAGATTTGCCTGGTGTTTACGATGCACTGCCCTTCCTGGTTGCCAACGTAAACCGCAACCTCGGCTTTGAAAAAAGCCCGGAAGATTTCATCAGCGTTAAAGGTAAAAAAGTGGTGGTGCTAGGTGGTGGTGATACCGCCATGGACTGTAACCGCACCTCGATTCGCCAGGGCGCAAGCAGCGTAACCTGTGCTTACCGCCGCGACGAAGAAAATATGCCCGGCTCCAAACGCGAAGTGGCCAATGCGAAAGAAGAGGGCGTGCAATTCCTTTACAACCGCCAGCCAGTTGAAGTGGTCGGCAATGGTAAAGTGGAAGGCGTTAAAGTGGTCACCACTCAAATGGGTGAGCCAGATGCTAAAGGTCGCCGCAGCCCGGTAGTGGTTCCCGGTTCAGAAGAGATCCTGCCCGCTGATGTAGTTTTGATAGCCTTCGGTTTCCGCCCGAGCCCGCAGCCATGGTTTGAAACCAATGGTGTCAAAACCAACGATTGGGGCGGTGTGATCGCACCGGAACAACAGCAATACAAATTCCAGACTACCAACCCCAAAGTATTTGCCGGTGGTGATATGGTGCGTGGTTCTGATCTGGTAGTAACGGCAATTTGGGAAGGCCGTGAAGCGGCTGACGGCATCCTGGACTTTTTGCAGGTATAAGTTTGCAGGTTTAATCCCGTAGGGGCGCTGCTTGCCGCGTCCTGATATGCAGATTTTTTTGGGCGCAGCAAACTGCGCTCCCATAACCCCGCTTTTGCGGGGTTTGTTTTATCCAACACAAGCAAGGCTTTAGCCTGAGGATAAGAGAATGACTGAACTCAAAAATGATCGTTTCCTGCGCGCATTGCTCAAGCAGCCAGTTGATGTAACTCCGGTATGGATGATGCGTCAGGCTGGCCGCTATCTACCAGAGTACCGCGCCAGCCGCGAAAAAGCGGGCGATTTTATGGGGCTATGCACCAATCCCGAGTTGGCCTGCGAGGTGACTTTGCAGCCGCTCGACCGCTATCCCGGTTTGGATGCAGCAATTCTCTTTTCCGATATTCTCACCATCCCCGATGCAATGGGTTTAGGTCTTTATTTTGAGACAGGCGAAGGTCCTAAATTCAAAAAAGCGGTGCGTACTGAAGCCGATGTGAATGCGCTCAGGGTGATTAACCCAGAGCAAGACCTGCCTTATGTGGTCAACGCGGTCAAAACTATTCGCCGTGAGCTCAATGGCCGTGTGCCGCTGATTGGCTTCTCTGGCAGCCCCTGGACACTGGCGACTTATATGATCGAAGGTGGTTCCAGTCGCGATTTCCGCCGTGCCAAGGAAATGCTCTACAACCAACCTCAGGTGATGCATCGTTTGCTGGATGTGTTGGCGGATTCGGTCACCGTTTATCTCAATGCGCAAATTACTGCGGGTGCGCAGGCGGTGCAGATTTTTGATACCTGGGGCGGTGCTCTCTCTCATGCGGCCTATCAAGAATTTTCGTTGAAATATATGCAGAAAATTGTCAGCGGTTTGATTCGCGAGCACGAAGGGCGTCAAGTTCCGGTTATTATGTTTACTAAAGGTGGAGGCCAATGGCTGGAATCTATGGCAGCAACCGGTACTACCGCGTTGGGACTGGATTGGACGACTGATATCGCTGCAGCGCGCGCCCGTGTTGGAAACAAAGTCGCCCTGCAAGGCAATATGGATCCGACGATTTTGTATGCATCACCCGAGCGTATTCGCGCTGAAGTAGGCACTATTCTCGCTGCTTACGGCAATGGTTCAGGCCATGTCTTTAACCTTGGGCATGGTATTACCCCGGAGGTTGATCCTGCCCATGCCGGTGCATTTATCAATGCGGTCCACGAGCTGTCGGCGCAATATCATCAATAATTTTTTACCTTGTGGGTTTGTTATTGCGCCTTTAATCTGCTGGCTCTGGCATGGCGCGCCTTTCTTGATTACACTTCGTGCAATATTAAGGTATTTTTTAGGAAGATTTAGAACCTGAATCAGGTTGCACAGGGGGGCTACGATGGTAGTAGCCACTGCGCTGCTCCGGCATATAGCCGGAATCCCGATCTAATAAGGCTGATAATTCGCACCTGCGGGTGATGTGGGGAATAGGCGTGGGAATCAAGCAAGTCAAAGTTGACGTCAACGAGTTGACCATAGGCATGTTTGTGTCTGGGCTGGATCGACCTTGGTCGCAAACTCCATTCCCCTTACAAGGCTTTTACTTGCGCGACTTGGGCGAGATCAACCAGCTCAAGGCGCTTTGCAACTATGTTTTTATCGATATTGAAAAAGGCCGTGGTCCGATTGCTGCCAACCTCAAGACTATCGCCCCTTCTGCTAAAAAGACCACTACCCGTGAGCGCGTAAGTTCATTTAACGAAACTGTTGCCCCACTCAAAATCCAGCGCGGGCTCTACCGCGAAGTGGAGCCGCTGCAGCGGGAGGTAAAAAAAGCCCGCCAATTGCACCAAAAAGTCTATGGCGCTGTAGTGGAAGTGATGGATCAACTGGAGAAAAACCAGTTCGATGCCCTCTCGCTCGGTGAGACCAAACGTGTCGCCAGTGAAATGGTGGACAGCGTGCTGCGCAATCCCGATGCTTTTACCTGGTTGTCCCGGGTACAGGAAAAAGACGAATACACCTATAGCCATGCTGTGCGGTCATCGGTATGGGCGATATTATTTGGTCGCCACATAGGTCTGCCCAAGCGCGATCTGGATGTATTGGCAATGGGGGTGTTGCTCAAGGATGTTGGTAAAGTCATGCTGGATTTGGCGCTGCTGTCCAAGGCAGAGCGCACGGCGGAAGAAGAGCGTCTCTATGAAACTTTCGTTGAACTTGGCTGTGAAATCCTGCGTAAGACCCCTGGTGTTGAGCCGCGTGTTATTAGCGTAGTAAAAACCCACTGCGAACGCCTGAATGGCAGCGGTTTCCCACAGGGTTTATCGGGCGATAAAATTCCCCTGCTCGGTAAAATTGCCGGCATAGTCACCTTTTACGATCACGTCACCAATCCGCGCGGTTCGCGCCATCCGATCGCGCCTTCCAAAGCTGTCGCCAAACTGTATGAACTGCGCAATATTCAGTTTCAGGAAGAGTTGGTGGTGGAGTTTATTCGCGCAATTGGACTTTATCCTACAGGTACTTTGGTCGAACTGAGTACCGGTGAAGTGGCTGTCGTCGTTGAGCAAAACTTTGAGCGCCGTTTAAAACCGCGTGTCATTGTGGTGCTGGATGCCTACAAACAACCCTTG
>NZ_JBRFPI010000314.1:0-5520 GCF_053579595.1 Cellvibrio sp. | reverse complement strand
GTCGGGGGGATGTTAGCAGGTGCTAATTATGCAGAGTTCCCCTTGGTTGGGGAGCATTAATTCTGTCCAACTGGCTGCAAACCCGCTGATTGTCTGATGATTGGTGTATACTCGGGCACAGTTCATGCGTGCAAATAATAGACTCTTTGCGCGCTCCTTCTACTGTTTCGCTGCAGGTTTAAACCCTCATATTCAGGTTTGAATCCTCTAATGCCAGATTTGAACTCCCTGATGCATAAACGCGAGCTAGTAGTTATATCGGCACGTCTGCGTGACTGCCCCCCTCAAGCCTTTGGCTGCAATAACTTTTGGTGAATAGATTGATCGGAAATTTCTTTAAAAAACTGATAGGTTCAGGTTCGGACAAACCTGAAAAGAACGAGGCAACTTCCAAGCCCGCCAGTGATAAAACAACTGCCAGTGACAGATCTGGCGCAAAAAAACATCCCCGCGAACGCAGTGGATCAAGTCAAAATAACCGTGGCAACCGCAATTCCCGCGACCAGCGTCCTGCCCAAAAAACCGGTGAGCAAGTGCCTGCGGTTGAGCGTGACCACTCAGCCAAACCCCCGCGTCACTCGGCCGCGCCGCGCCCGAAAAAAAGCGTGAAAGTGGATCACGGCCCTTGGGATATTTCCCAGTTTGAAGTTGAGGAGATCGAAGGCAAAACCCGCTTCCACGATTTTGATTTTGAGCCTCCGATCATGCGTGCAATTGCCGATCTCGGTTTTAAATATTGCTCGCCGATTCAAGCTCAATCACTGCCCTACGCTTTGCAAGGCAAGGATGTGGTTGGTAAAGCCCAAACCGGTACCGGAAAAACGGCTGCGTTTTTAACGGCGATTATCGACGATCTGCTCAAGAATCCAATCGCCGAAAAACGCTATGCCGGTGAGGCGCGTGCGCTAATCATTGCCCCTACGCGCGAACTGGTTATCCAGATTGCGGAAGACGCCAAAAGCCTGTGCAAGTACACGGATTTAAAAATCCACACACTCGTGGGCGGTATGGATTACGTTAAACAACAGCGCCATCTGCATGATGATTTGGTCGATATTTTGGTAGCGACTCCCGGCCGTCTGCTCGATTTCTGCGGCAACAAAGATGTGTATCTCGACCAGTTGGAAATCCTTGTCATCGACGAGGCTGACCGTATGCTCGATATGGGTTTTATCCCGCAAGTGCGTCAAATCGTACGCCAGACTCCCAAGCGCGAAGATCGCCAGACACTCTTTTTCTCCGCCACCTTTACCGATGAAGTGCGTACCCTGGTAGAGCAGTGGACCTACAAGCCGGTCACTATTGATATCGAACCGGAATCCGTTGCCAACGAGCGAGTTGACCAGCATGTGTATCTGGTTTCGACCGAAGAGAAATACACACTGCTATATAACCTCATTCAGCAAGAACATGCCGAGAGCATGATTGTGTTTGCCAATCGCCGCGACGAATGCCGCGATCTGCAAGAAAAGCTGCAGCGCCACGGTATCAAAGCAGGTTTACTCTCCGGCGAGATTGCACAGAACAAGCGTGTATCGACTCTGGATGCATTCAAGTCTGGCGAGATTAAAGTGCTGGTGGCGACCGATGTTGCCGGGCGCGGGATTCATATCAGCGGCATCAGCCACGTAGTGAATTTCACCCTGCCGGAAGAGCCGGAAGATTATGTGCATCGCATTGGCCGCACCGGTCGTGCAGGCAAAAACGGGACCTCGATCAGTTTTGCCTGTGAAGATGATGCATTGTTGCTGGAGCCTATCGCGCAGTTGTTGGGTAAGCCGATCAAATGTGAGCAACCACCCGAATATCTGCTGCTCACTCCGCCGGACAGCCCGCCAGCACCACCGCGTGCGCGTACCAATGAGCGTTTTAGCAATCGCTCTGTTGGCAACCGCCCCGGTGGCAATCGCAGCCGCAGACCGCGCAATTAAATTCTTTATAAGCAATAACCACTGATTTGATTCCGCCTGGCATTCGCCGGGCGCGCCTAGCGGGGCGCTCCTGCTGCCTGGAATGGTTATGTCCTCTGCTAAATCGGCCTTGTTAACCCTGCATTTGGGTGCGTTCCTGATGGGCGCGACGGGGCTTTTCTCCAAAATTATCGAATTGCCCGCCTGGGATATCACCGGCTACCGCACCTGGATTGCGGCAGTGGTACTGTTTGCCTGGGTGTATTGGCGCGAGCGCAGTATCGGGCTTAAATCACCACGTGATTATGGCCGCATGTTGGTGCTCGGCGTTCTGCTAGCCCTGCATTGGGTGACGTTCTTCTACTCCATGCAGGTCGCGAATATTGCAGTGGGCATGATTTCGCTCTACGCCTATCCGGTCGTCACCGTATTTCTGGAGCCCTGGATCAAACGTACCAAACTTGATTGGCGCGATGTGGTCAGTGGTTTTCTCGTGCTAGTCGGGATTTATTGTCTCGTGCCCGAATTTGATATCGACAACAACATGACCCAAGGTGTGATTTGGGGCGTTATCTCCGCACTTACCTTTGCAGTGCGCAATTTATTGTTGAGCTATTGGTTTAGCGACCAAACTGCCGCGCGCTCAATGAGCTATCAAGTGCTGATAGTCGCGCTCCTGATGACACCGATTTTGCTCCTCTCATCGCATCAGCCAAGCACTCACGATTGGTGGTTGCTGCTTTGCCTTGGCATTGTATTTACCGCTTTTACTCATACGTTGCTGGGTTATGCACTACGCTATTTAAAAGCGAAAACAGTTGGTCTGGTGGCGTGTTTGCAACCGGTATATGCGGTGATTTATGAAATCGCTGTGCTGCACACCTATCCCGATTGGAGCACCATTATCGGCGGTAGCATTATTATGGCGGCGGCGATTTACGAATCGGTACGCGAGCATAATAAAGCAACGCTCATTGCTTCTATCGAAAACAGTGCTTAAGTGATTAATGAAAAGTAAAAAGGGCGATTCAATATCACCCTTTTTATTGTGGATCGTTTAAGAGTTTGTTGCTGGGGTTTCGATATTGTTTTCCACCGGTTGCGATTGCTCCAGCTTACGGCGATTCACCAGACGGCGCATGACGGTGTAAAAAATTATCGATAGAACAACGGTAAAGATTGCCGACCAGATAAATTTATCAAGCGATGGCTTATACAAATTAAAGTAAAGCATCTGGCCAATATTCAACACGCAAATAAATTTCAGCATCAATTCCTTATTGAGGTTTTTCAACACATAAGCACCCAGTGGTGCCATAAACAATACAACCGGGAATGCGCACAGCCAGGTTTGTACTTGATATTGGGTGAGTTCCGCATCGATAAAGTGGCGATAGGCATAACCCAAAATGCTAATGCCGGCCATCATCATAATGCTCATATGAGTAGCGATTTTTTCTTTCATCCCAAAGCGGGTAACCAGCAGCGTGTACAGAATAATATCGGCGCCGGTGCCAAATAAACTCGCACACATGCCACCGAGCAGCAGTATGACGACGGTGATCGCATGATCATAGCGTTTGGTTAATTTGAGAAACTCCTCGTTACCGCGATGATCACTCAGGTAATAAATCACTGCAAAGGTGGCGATTAAACTTAAAAACAACGCTTGAATGATGACAACTGGAATGGTTTGCAGAATTAACATGCCCAGCACGAAACCAACAAATGAAATAGGAATCAACCACAACATAGGTTTGTAAGCGCGGAGATTGCTGGATGAGTGCGTCAGGATAAAAATACTGGCGCTGGTCATGCCGATACTTTGGATCATCAGGCTGAAATCCCGCGCCATGGTGCGCTCAATGCCAATAAAAATATTTAACACCGGAAATGCCACAACACCGCCACCTTCCGGGGTTACCCCTGCGACAAATGCACCCAACACCATAATGGCAGGGTAGAACCAGTGGTCAGCTAGAAATTTAAGGTCATTAAAGGTAATAAACAAGCTCACCCATGTGACCATCGCAACGACCAACCAAAGCCGGAATAATTTACTTTCAAAAAACATAGAAGCCCCACAAGATATAAAAGTCGTATTTGTTGATATTGTTATAGATGCTGCAGCTGGATTATTTTGGTGCATTCGGCACAGTTTTTATTGCTTTGCAGCGTTGAAATGCCAGAAAAAACAGGAATCCCGAGTTGACCATGGAGGTGATTATTCGGGCAATAAATCCAATATAGATTTTTTCTATAGCGTTTGCGGAAGACTAAAAGTGCCAGATTTTGCTTAAGGTTGGTGCGCATTTACTGCGTGTACTGTCATCTCCTTTGTGGGTTAGATATATGAACTTAATGCCAGTAGTTTTTGTGCCTCATGGCGGCGGCCCCATGCCCTTATTGGGTGATACAAATCACCGCGAACTTATACGGTTTATGCAGTCAATTGCCGCTGATTTGCCGCGCCCAGCCGCGATTGTTGTGATCACCGCGCATTGGGAAGAAGATGTGGTTAGCATCACTTATTCTCCCGCACCGGGCATGATGTACGACTACTACGGTTTCCCGCCTGAGAGTTATGAGTTCAAATATTCCGCACCGGGCGACCAACCTTTAGCAAAGCAAATCCAGCAGCTATTGCAGGATAACAATATCGACGCACGTTTGGATAACCAACGCGCTTACGATCACGGAACCTTTGTGCCGCTGATGTTGATGTATCCCGCCGCCGATATACCGGTCATCCAATTATCGCTACTCGCCTCGCTCGATCCTGCAGCGCATATTGCGATCGGCAAGGCGCTCGCCCCATTGCGAGAGCGAGGTGTTTTAATTGTTGGCTCGGGTATGTCGTTCCACAATATGCGCGCATTTTTCTCGGGTGATCCGGCAGTCAAAGGCAAAAGTGAAACCTTTGATAACTGGCTAACTGAAACTCTCTGCGCGTCCAACTTGACCAATCAAGAGCGCGAGCAGCGTTTACGCGATTGGATTTCCGCTCCCCAAGCGCGCTTTTGTCATCCCCGCGAAGAACACCTGTTGCCGTTGCACGTGTGTTGGGGCGCGGCCAGCCAAAGTTCAGTGGCGGCAGAGCAAAATTTTAGTGGACTGCTGTTCAATACCGCAATTTCCGGCTACCTCTGGCGCTAAACACTGAGTCTAATCATAGGCTTGGCGCATTTTTCTAAACTTTTCCTGATCATTGGCTACACTCAATGGATACTTACGAATCCGCTGAGTGATAGCCCATGAAAAAAATTCTAATAGTCGAAGACAGTGAGATGGTGATGAAGATCATGCGCCATCTGGTGCAAAGTTCATCGCTAGCCTATGAAGCTGTGTACGCTGCGACTATGGCGCAAGCAACAGCGCTCTACGAACAATATCCGAACGACTTTTTTGCTGCCCTGGTGGATTTGAATTTACCGGATGCTCCCAACGGTGAAGTAGTGGACTTCATCCTTAGCAAAAAAATTCCTACCATTGTGCTCACCGGTAGCTACGACGAAAAACGGCGCGAGCAATTATTCAACAAAGGCATAGTTGATTATGTGACCAAAGAGGGCCGCTACGCCTATAGCAAAGCCGTCGGCATGATCAACCG
>NZ_JBRFPI010000313.1:0-5524 GCF_053579595.1 Cellvibrio sp. | reverse complement strand
GCCTACTTCGATAAAAGAAGGTGAGCCTGGGCTTGGTGAGCGGTAGAAAGTGCCTACCATTGGCGATTTAACCACGTGGCCAGTCACCACAGGTGCTGGGGCCGGTGTGGTAGCGGCTGCAACCGGTGCAGCGGCGGGTGCTGCCGCTGGCGCTGTAGGCATAGCGTAACCAGCCGGTGCTGGCGCGCTGAAATATTGGGTGGTGCCACTGTTACGTGCGATACGAACAGATTCTTCGCCTTCTTTGATTTCCAGTTCGCCGATGTTGGATTCTTCCAACAGCTCGATCAGTTTTTTGATTTTGCGAATATCCATAAAGTCCTCTCTGTAACAAGGTTTGTTGTGGTTAGTATTGGCCAGGCCAAGTTAATGAAAAAACTATTTAACGAGTTTGAACGCCGCTTGCAGCGCCAGTTCATAACTGGTGGCGCCAAAGCCGCAGATAACGCCTTGGGCGACATCGGAAAAATAGGAGTGATGGCGAAAAGCTTCACGTTTATGCACGTTGGATAAATGCACTTCGATAAAAGGGATATCAACGCCGAGCAGTGCATCGCGCAGAGCGACACTGGTATGGGTAAATGCAGCAGGATTGATGATGATGAAATCGACCCCCTCTCTGCGCGCATCGTGAATACGGTCAATTAAATCGTACTCTGGATGGCTATCCAGGGTGTGCAAGAGGAGACGGGCAGCAAAAGCTATCTGGGTCAAGTTGCGGTTGATGTCATCGAGCGTAGTTGCACCATAGATGCCTGGTTCGCGCAGCCCTAATAAGTTCAGGTTGGGGCCGTGAAGTACCAAAATGGTTGCCATTAACTGTGATCCTGCGGTGATTTTCTGGTTTTATGCTGAGACTCGCGTCGAACGGCCAAGTTCAGCTTGCCGGGGATTTCAAAGTGGAGGGAGTTTGCCGCAAAAAGCAGGATATGTCCACGATACCAGCGAAATTTTGTTTAGATGGCAGAAAATGCCTGCATGATTGCAGAAGTTATTCGTGAAGGTGTTAAAAATAAGGCTGTAAATAGCGGTTTTGTTCGATTATCCCCGCATCTTGCCTCCATGTTAGCGACAAGATACGGGAAGTTAACAAAAAATGCTGTCAATTGTTTCTATTATCGCCAATAACGGTCAATTTAAGGCTTATTTTCGCCTTTTAAGGTTCTGATAACCAAATCTTGCGTCAATAGTTGCGGCAGAATCGTTGCTTTTCCACCGCTATTGGCGGGAAACCAGAGGTAGAGGGGGACGCCACTGCGGCCATATTCTTGCAGGAGTTCGGTGATTTTCGGGTCAGTATTCGTCCAATCACCTTTAATTGTCGCCACATTCAGCTCATCAAACGTCTGTTCAACCGCTTGGGTGTGCAGCGCAATTCGCTCATTTGCGAGGCAGGTCAGGCACCAATCGGCAGTTAAATTGACAAATACCGGGCGGCCTTCGGCGCGTAAAGAAGCGACTAGCTCGGGGCTGTAGACTTGCCAGCGGTCGTCAGTAGTCGATTTTTGCTCACGACTTTCGGCGCCTTGCCATACCAAAATAATGGCCAGTATCCAGCTTGTGGCGATAAGAATCCGGCGCACCAGCTGCCAAAATCCGCGCGCTTCCCGCCCTAATAGCCAGCAGCCAAATGCGATAGCCACAGCGCCTGCGCAGAGTGCGGCCATCCCGCTCACGCTGGTCTGGCGCCCGAACACCCAAAGTAACCAGATCGCGCTCAAATAGAGAGGAAAGGCAAGGAATTGCTTGAGGTTGTCCATCCAGGCGCCGGGTTTGGGCAGGCGCGCCGCCAATGTAGGTAAATAGCAAAGTATTAATAATGGAAGTGCCATGCCAAAGCCGAGTGCGGCAAATACGGCAAGGCAGGCGATGGCAGGTTGGGTAAGCGCAAAGCCAAGTGCAGCGCCCATAAACGGAGCCGTGCAGGGGCTGGCGACTACCGCAGCCAGAACGCCCGTAAAGAATGAACCGCTCAAGCCGGATTTCTGGGTCAGGTTTTGGCCGGCACCCATCAGGCTGCTGCCAACATTAATCAGGCCAGACATGCTCAAGCCCATCACAAAAAACAAATAGGCGAGGGCGGCGATTAGGCCTGGTGATTGCAGTTGGAAGCCCCAGCCAATCGCCTCTCCCCCTTTGCGAGCAAGTAGCAGCGCAACCGCAAAACCCACAAAACACACCACAATCCCAAGGGTATAGACCCAGCCGTGAATGGCGAGCCGCGAGCGATCGGCAGCAGCCAAGCTCATCACCTTTATAGACAGAACCGGAAACACGCAGGGCATTAAGTTGAGGATCATCCCTCCAAGCAGCGCCAGCAGTATCGCCTGCAAAATCCAGCCTGAGTTTGGTGCATAAGTAGGCGGTGTGCTGGTTGATGCCGGTATCGGTGCAGTGGTGGGTATTTGTGTGTTGGGCTCTTGTTCTATGACCGATGCGCTCGCCGGGTCAATAGACAGTGCCAGTTTTTGCGGCGGGTAACACAGGCCTGCATCGGCGCAGCCCTGGTATTCCAGTTTTAGGTCAAATGGTTTGGCGATGCCGGCCAAATCAAAACTGGCTGAGACTTCATGGTAGTGAACCATGGTTTCGCGCTCAAACAGTTCGTCGTACTTCATCTTGCCCGGAGTATAGGTAGGCGAAATTGCAATGCTTTCATCGGTACGGAACTTAAAACGCTCCTCGTAAAGGTAGTAGCTGTCCGCTATCTGCCAATGCAGTACCAATTTACCTTGCGCAATCGTATAGCTGGGTTTGAATGCCTCGGCTACTGGTAAAAATTCATCCTGGCCGGTCAGCAAACTGGAGTTCAAAGTATTGCTGCTCTGTGCGAGAGGATCCCCTTTGGGCGCTAGTAGATCTTCCGCAAGGCTGGCGTGCGCAAGCAAAATGCCAGTCAATAATAGGATTTTTACACTGAGTTGCTGCAAAAAACGAAGTCTTAACGGAGACAGATTAAGCATGGTATGAGGAGCTTCCCGATCTGGAAATGGGGTTCGTGGGCAAGTAGGTTGCACGGCGAGGGGTGCTCGGCAGCGCGACTTACAGTAACATACGGCGCCTTATAGACAACCGGCAATACACAACATTCTACCTGAGGCGAATTTTTTCTTTTGCGGCAGGCGTCCGGTTGGCTCGGTTAAGATGAAATTGGTGTGGGTTTTTAAAAATTCAGTTCTAGAGAAAAGGTGCTATGCGTAATTCGGTTGGTCGCAGTGGATTAGTGATTGTGTTGGCTTGTGCACTTGGCGCTTGCCAGATTCCCTTTTATGCCAACCAGAAAAAACAACCCGCACCTGTGCCAGCGCCTGTTGTGCAGCCAAAACCAGTTATCACCAAGGAACAGCAGGTCGTGAAGATGCTGATCCTCAACGGCGAATACACCTTGTCGCAAAACCAGCTGCTCACTCCAACCAATGACAATGCCTACGACTACTTCCGTGCTGCGCTCAAGCTCGATCCCAATAATGCCCGCGCCAAAGGTGGGCTACAGGGGATTGTGATGCGCTATGTAGATCTCGCCCGCCAGGCGGCTGCTCGCGGTAATTATTCACAGGCTACGACCATGCTTAACAATGCCCGCATCGTTGACCCTAATAATTTATTGATTAAAGAAGTTGCAGCCGGTTTGACCGAGCAAATCAAATCCACTCCACCAGTTGAACCCTATCGCGGTGGCGCTAATGAATTTTTGCTCGATGCAAGTTTGCTCGGTAAAGATGATCCCAAAATTATCGCTAAATTGACCGAGATCGCACAAAAGCTAAAAGCCACCAATGGCCTTGCCATGATTATTGCGCGCACCGATGTAGAGGGGCGTTGGATCTATCAAAAAATGCGCGATGCGGTACCGGGTTACCGTGTGCGTGGTGATATCAAGCTGGGTAGTCCGCCGCGTATACAATTGGTACCTGCGGCGCAATAAAAGGCGCGCAGGTTTTTTTACAGATGAAGTGTTTTGAGCAGTGTATTTGCCAAGCCGTGCTGTTGCGCATCACTGCTCGATTTTAAACCTGCAATTGTCCCCAGCTTATCGGCCTCTGATCTGCTTTGCCCCAGCTTCCACTTTCCAATCATTTTCTTGATGGGTATTTCTATACCCACAATAGCTCCGCTCAGTTTTTCAATAAAATCCACTGGTGCATCACTCACCTGCCAAGGCAGTGCTTGCTTGGCTTCGTGCAAATTAGTTAATTCATTTAGATGTGCAAGCAACTCGTGCGGGTCTTGAATTATTTCTGGCACTCCGTAAGCATGGACAACACAATAATTCCACGTAGGTACCGCCTTACCATTTTCATGTTTGCTCGGATACCATGACGGCGAAATATAAGCCTGATCGCCGTGGAATGTAACAACGGAATCATTGATCCGTGAACAGGTTTTCCAAATGGTATTTGCCTTGGCAACATGGCAAACAAGTGTTCCAAACTCCCCTTTGTTTTCTTTAATAACGAAAGGAATATGGTTCACTTCAATTTCCCCATTCACAATAGCTGCCCAGGTACCTAAAGGTTTTTCTCGGATTAACGCATGAAGCACGGCGATGTTATTTTCTTCATTTGATTGTGGTATGTACATTAAGTCTTCCTTTTAAATGCGTCCCGCAAACGTTGACATAATCATAACCCATTATTCAGTAAATATTTTTGATTTTCCAAGGGGAACGAGAGACCCTGAATAAGGCCTTGGTAAATTTCATTAATACAGATCATTTCTTTCTCCCATTTTTATATGAGAGAAATTGCGAGTGTCAAGCGAACAAAATTAGCGTTGCAGGCATTGATTTTTTTGCCTCAGTCGCTTGTTTAAAAATACTTAAGGTGCAATTAATTTATGGGTAACTGCTTGAGTCTATTTCCGTTTTTCTAAGATAAATGGATATTGCAAATAGCCATAAAGATATTACCCATAAATAGCCTCCAAGATCTAACCCAGTACCTTCAAAAAGGTCAAATGACCCCATGCTCAAGCCTCCATGAAATGGACCAAAAATAACTGTGGTACTTACTGCAGCCAGAATGAGGCTTCGTTTCAAATATATTTTATTAAAAGTTTTGAAAACACAATTAGTTGAATATACCAATACTAAGTTGCAAAACCACCTTGGGTCTAAGGTGAGCACTGCAAGCGCTCCGATTGTTAACGCCTCAATACCATAAATAGGATTGTTACCTTTCACAGTCCAGACTGGAAAAACTAAAGCTATACAGTAGATAATAAGGGCTACCTTGAATAGTTGCTTGCTGTTCATAAATTTCCTTTTAACGCTTAGTTAATGGGCAGTTTGTAAGTTGCGCTTGCGATTAGCTTTCCACACCGACAAACCAAATGCGCGACTTACGAACTGTCCCAGCGCACGCAGTGCGCGTATTCAACGCCTTGTTGTAAGCTGGACGTTAGTTGTTGCTACAAAGTGCAAGCTCTTACGAAAACCACACCCAATTATTTTGTTCAACGCGCGGACTTGATGGAGCTGTAGCCGAGCGCGATTAACTTTGTTTAATTTCAATTTTCACTAACA
>NZ_JBRFPI010000312.1:0-5566 GCF_053579595.1 Cellvibrio sp. | reverse complement strand
AACAAAATATCAGCCTGCAATCAGATTGAACGCAACACTTTTACCGAGTGCTGGGTTGGCTTGGTTTTGGTTTCGCCAGCAGTGGCGATATAAGGCACAAGGGTCAAATGCATCAACAAAGCACGAGAACCCATTTCTACTTTTAGCTGGCGCACCGCTTCCAGAAAGGGTTGGGATTCGATATCGCCAACAGTACCGCCGATCTCAACCAAAGCGACATCAACATCGCGGCCACCTTCAAGAATGCGGCGCTTGATTTCATCGGTAATGTGGGGAATAACCTGTACTGTGCCGCCCAAATAATCACCGCGGCGCTCTTTGCGCAGCACTGTCTCGTAAACGCGGCCAGTAGTGAAATTGTTGCGACGCGTCATTTTAGTACGGATAAAGCGCTCGTAGTGACCCAGATCCAGATCTGTCTCGGCGCCATCCTCTGTAACAAATACCTCCCCATGCTGGAAAGGGCTCATAGTGCCCGGATCTACGTTGATATAGGGGTCGAGCTTCATGATGGTCACTTTGAGGCCACGTGCCTCAAGGATAGCCGCCAGGGAAGCCGAGGCGATGCCTTTGCCCAATGAGGAAACAACACCACCAGTTACGAATATATAGCGCGTCATGTAAAACCTGATTAACTGTGAAAAATGCGGAGCGGAATGGAGATAAATGCCAACAGCAGCGCTCGTTGCGAGGCAGGGGGATTTATCGTTCAGGACGGGGCGCCAGAGTAACAGAAAGGCCTTTTCGGCTCAATGAAAAGCTCGCCGGAGGAGCAAACCTGTCGACGAATCAAATAATTAGAATAAAGAAGAAACACATCAACAAACAGCCGCACCAGCCAGATTTTCACCAATCGTCGCTGGTTGCTGCAGTAAATACCGCCTGGATATGGCGGCTGGAAAAGCCGCGTGAATGCAAAAAGCGCATTTGTTTTGCCCGCTCGCGGGCGTCAGCAGGCATAGTGCCGCGAAATTTTTTACGCCATGCCTCATGGGCAAGCTCAAACCACAAAATATCAGCATCATCGACAAACCGGCTAATCAACTCAGCACCAATCCCCTTTTCACGCAATTCCATCTTGATAATCACCGGCCCCTTTCCCTGCCGCTGGCGCATGGCAACAAAAGCCTGGGCAAAGCGCTCATCGGATTGCAGATTTAGCTCGATCAACTCCGCGACAGCCTCCTCAACCAACGCCACAGCTGCAAATTTGCGCCCTAACTTATCTTTTAACTCTTTAACAGAATGCTCGCGCAGCGCCAAAAGACTCATGGCACTGAAGCGAATTTCACTTACGGTGGGCACTGCTTGTTGCATAGAGCAAATCCGACGCTAATAAAAAAGGCCGCAACAGCGGCCATTTGGAACATGCACCCCAAGCTTAGTTAACCGGAGGGAACTGGGCAATTACTTCTGTGACAGCACGGCTCAGCACTTGACGCTGTTGCTGGGGCGCCATACTGCGACTTAAACGCTTCTCGGAAACTCCACGCCAAATAGGCTTTTCAGTTTTTGCATCGACAATATCAATAATCAAGCTGCCTTGATTGTACACGCGCAAACCAGTACCCGGACCATGAAAGAAAGGAGATGGATAGCGATAAGGGCGGCCATAGTAGCCAAAGCCGTAAAGATCATCATAACTGCGGGGATCGATCTTCTCTTCGATGACCACGTGATAACTCACAATAAAATCAGGCTTTGCGCCAGTCGCCGCATTTTGATAGCGCTTACCCAACTCACCCTCAAGCGCAGAATGAATATGGCTTAGGGTAAACGGCGAAACCAGAATACTATCTTTAGTGTCCTGCTTGGTCTCGGCAACATCAAAAGTCTTTAGCGATGAAAAATCAAAATCCGCTTGATGGTCAGTTTCCACCCTGGGTTGCGTGGTGCAACCAGCAAAAAACAATGCGCTTAACGCTACCAACAACACACCTAATTGTTTCATTACTAACACCACCTTTAGTATTGCCTGACTGAATATCGGATATCGCCTTAAATTGCACATCTACCCATTTGATTTTGTGCAAAATTTCAATTCCAGTTTACCACTGTAAACACAGCATAGTGAGCAGCATTGATCGATGCAAGGTAGCTATTAAATACAAAAACCCCCGCTGCCAACATGCAAACGGAGGTTTTTTAACGGCGCTACAGGTACTTACATTTCCACATCATCCGTCACTTCACTGCCACCTGGACTTAATGAGAGTGCCGGAGTAGCCAGGAGTTCCGTTCTGACTTTGTGCTCAAGCTCTTTGGAAATAACCGGATTTTCCTGTAAAAACTTCATCACATTGTTTTTACCTTGACCAATCTTGTTGCCCTGATAACTGTACCAGGCACCAGCCTTATCGATTAAACCCAACTTCACACCATAATCAACAATTTCACCCATGCGGTTGATTCCCGAGCCATAAAGAATCTGGAATTCCGCTTGCTTAAATGGCGGCGCAACCTTGTTCTTCACCACTTTTACACGGGTTTCCGAACCAATGACTTCTTCGCCCTCTTTCACTGCACCGATACGGCGAATATCCAAACGCACAGATGCATAGAATTTCAACGCATTACCACCTGTGGTGGTTTCAGGGTTGCCAAACATAACACCGATTTTCATACGGATCTGGTTGATAAAAATCACCAGGCAGTTGGCGTTTTTGATATTACCGGTGATTTTGCGCAACGCTTGCGACATCAAACGTGCCTGCAAGCCCACATGGTGATCACCCATTTCACCTTCGATTTCTGCGCGCGGTGTCAAGGCAGCAACCGAATCGACCACCAATACATCAACAGCACCGGAGCGCACCAGCATATCGGTGACTTCCAAGGCCTGCTCGCCGGTATCTGGCTGGGAGATAATCAAGTCCTCGACATTGACGCCGAGCTTGGATGCATAAATAGGATCGAGCGCATGTTCAGCATCGATAAACGCACAAGTACCGCCTGCGCGCTGTGCTTCAGCAATAACTTGCAGGGTCAGGGTTGTTTTACCGGAAGATTCAGGGCCGTAGATTTCGATAATCCGGCCTTTAGGCAGACCGCCGATCCCCAATGCCACATCAAGACCGAGGGAACCGGTAGAAATTGCAGGGATAGCGACCTGTTCTTTGTCGCCCATACGCATCACAGTACCTTTACCAAATTGACGTTCGATTTGGCTCAATGCGGCCTGTAGCGCCTTCTCTTTATTCGCATCCATCTGACACCTCAACATAAAAAATAATGAAACACGTTGCTATGAAATCCGTTGAGTCGCTCTTTGTCGACAACTCTTTCAGATCGCTATCTTTAAATAAGTGGACTCAAGATCACACCATTGGGGATAGCATACAGCAAAAAACTGTATGTGCAAACAGTACTAGCATTTTATACAGTATTTTGGTTCGGTGCTTATTATTCCAGACCTTTGAACTCGCCGGTAAAATTCGCATTGGACACATCACCATTGGATGTCATCAGTACATACAAGGTCTTTTGCTCCGCATCATTAGTGACTGCAACTATGTAGTAGCCATCACCATTTTTATGCAGCTTTGCATTTTTGGCAGGTACATTACGCCAGCTCTCAGGAAGCTTACCAAAACCAAATCCACCGTCCTCCAGGGTTAATTGCACTGAATAATCCTTTCCGACAACAATGGCAGCGGGTTCAGTAATGAAACTGTGATCATGGCCTTCATGCGCCATTGCCAAGGGAACATTGCATAACACACCACATAACAAAAAGGAGATCAGGGTTTTCATCGAGACGTTTCCAGTGAGGGTTAAAAGCAGAAAAAGTAAAGGTTGGCACTATACCAACAATTGAAAGAAGAGGAATGACGCCGGCGATTAGCTCGCCGGTGTCGCCCAAACAATGAGGGGAGCAAGCAAGCGCGGACGCCAGCTCAGGATAAAAGCGATACTCATGGCAGAAGCAGCCAACAACATGACCCAGACCAGCGATGCCATAGAGGCGTGATCAACTCCCATGCAAAGCAGCAGCGAGACAAACAGTGCCGAGCCGCCCAGGCTGCGCAGTACAATCACCGTAGTAGCAGATGGCAATCCCTTGCACACTTGCTTCCAGTGCGCATTCATCGCCAACGCCAGCCAGCCCATACCGACAAACGTGGCGAGAAAGGCACCCAGTAATAACAATCCATTAAGCATTAGCAGCCTCCAGGGTAGCTTGCGTAACAACAGGTTCAGCTTGGACACGACGCTTCAACCAGCGCGCAGCCATTGCAGCAACCACCGCTCCGGCAAGCAGGAATAAATCCACACCTGCCACTGGCCAATAACCCGCAGCCAGCGTTTTGGGAAGATGGTCGCCAGTAGTAACCCAGTTTAATAGCACCGCTGTGACTGCCATAACCGCAATCGCCCAACACTGCTCACGCCATGCAGGATTGGTACGGGCTTGGGCAACAGGCGCACTGCGCACCAGCGCATGGAGCAGTGCCAGCGCCCAGGCTGCCCAGAACAAGTATTGTTCCAGATCACCGCGAGCAGGCCATCCAGTTGGCAAGGTATCGGGTAATAAACGGTTGGCGATCAAAATCCCCGTTGCGGCAATCAGCATTCCGGTCACCGTCGTGACTGCCAGTGCATCTACTACCCGCGCTCCTTGGCTTGCTTCTTTGGCGTGTTGGCGCTTGCGCTTTTCCACAAAAAAGATAAAACCGGTGGCGATACATACACAGCCCGCCAAACCACCAAACACATACAACCAGCGCAACAACCAATGGCGAAAATGCTGCAAATGCAGACCGGTAAGAAACTCATTGATATTGGCAACCACTGTTGGACGAGGATCTTCACGCAGTACCTCGCCAGTAGAAGCCTTGAAATGGATGCCCTCACCGGTCAGTGCGATACGGTCGGTACCCGCGCGATAAATACTCACATAACCATTGGCATCACCCACATGTTGCAGCGCCAGAAAACCCACATCCCCTGCCATACCGCGTTCCGCCCAGCGGCGCTGCGCCTCAACCACCATGGCATCGACCGAGGCGATAGGTGCAGCCACACCGGCAGGCTCGTGAGGCAAACCTGTCTCTTGTGCATCCAACTGCTCATGTAATTCATGCAGCGGCTCAAGCTGGGTATGGGTGATTGGAAAGTAGATCCCAGCAAAGATCACCAAACCGGTAAAGGCAAAGAAAAAATGGAACGGCAAAGCCACAACGCCGGTGAGATTGTGCAAATCCAGAATGCTGCGCGACTTGCTCTTGTTAGGACGAAAAGTAAATAACTCGCGAAACAATTTGCGATGCATCACCACGCCAGTTACCAGTGCCACCAGCATGATGAGCGAGGCAAAACCGACGATCCAATACCCCAGGTTCTTCCAGTGCAAGGTCAGACTGTAATGCAGCGGATAAAAAAACTGGCTGCCGACTTTTAATCGATCATCGGGTAGGGATTCACCAGTGCGCGGGTCGATAGTGCGACTGGCAAAAATATTCTCCTCAGGATCTTTGGCATTGGGCACGTCGAAACCGGCAAATACACTTAGCACCGGATCGCGATGAGTGGTATAGGCGCCCCAGCGAGTCGGGGTATCAAAGTA
>NZ_JBRFPI010000311.1:0-5568 GCF_053579595.1 Cellvibrio sp. | reverse complement strand
TGCCGGTTATAGCGGCACACCCGGTTGGTTTTTGCAAAAAACTCACGTGAATGGCGAACCGGAATGGGTAGGGGTGCAACTCGATCAAACCGGTATGCCCATTATGCTCGGCTGGCGTTTGTGGAAAGAGGGCATTTTGAGCGATGCAGATATTTCCAGCTGGTATCAAAAAATGCTGAAACCTGCGGCGGATTTTTTGGTGAACGGCGGTGCCGTCAAAATTATGTGGAATGACACCAGCATCAAACCGCCCTACACGCAACAAGAGCGCTGGGAAGAACAGCAGGGTTATTCGCCCTCCACTATCGCCGCTGTCATTGCCGGCCTGGTCTCTGCGGGCGACATAGCAACACAGGCAGGAGATACCGAAGGCGCAGCAAAATATTTCGCCGCCGCCGATAAATATGCCAGCGATCTGGAAGCCCGCACTTACACTACCGCAGGTTCGCTCACCGGCGAGCAAGGTAATGGCAGTTATTATTTGCGCATTAACGCCAATGAAGATCCAAACGATCACTCAGCGCTGGGTACCAGTAACGCACAAGTCATTGCCGATGAATCGCAAGTAATCGATGGCGGATTTTTGGAATTGGTGCGCTATGGTGTGCGCGCCGCAAACGATGCAAAAATTCTCGAAACTTTGCCGGAATATGACAACGTAAAACTGCCGGATTTATTGCGCACCAAATACGAATTTACCTTCCCCGGCGTTGAAGGCAGTTTCCCCGGCTGGCGCCGCTACGGAATTGATGGCTACGGTGAAGATACGGCAACCGGCTTGGGCTATATGGAAGCCAACAACTCCAGCCAAGGGCGCGGACGTGTATGGCCAATCTTTACCGGGGAACGCGGTCACTATGAATTGCAATTGGCAAAAACCAAAAACAGCTCCGATATAGAAAAACTGCGCAACACCTATGTAAAAGCCATGGAGTTGTTTGCCAACCAAGGCATGATGTTACCTGAGCAAGTGTGGGATGGTGTCGGCAGTAATGCCACCTATAATTATCAAATCGGCGAAGGTACCAACGGTGCAACACCACTCGCCTGGACCCACGCGGAATACGTGAAATTATTGCGCAGCTACAGCGATGGCAAGGTCTGGGACAGAAATGCAAGCACAGAAGCGCGCTATGTGAAGTAATCCATTTCGCACGCTCTATGGCGCAATAAAACGAGAATCCCGTTTTCAATATTTTTGGAAACGGGATTTGCGTTTAAAAAAATCTCCAAACAAAAAAATAAATATCAGCAATAACAACAATATCAAGACTAACAAAGGCGCTACACGATGAAACAACCAACCCTTCCCTTCTGGCAAGTCTGGAACGTCAGTTTCGGCTTCTTAGGGGTGCAACTCGGATTTGCATTGCAAAACGCCAACGTCAGCCGCGTGCTTTCAGATCTCGGTGCTGACTTGCATTCACTCTCACTCTTTTGGCTCGCCGCTCCCATTATGGGTTTATTGGTGCAGCCCATCGTCGGCGCCGCCTCGGATCGCACCTGGAACCGTGTTGGCCGTCGCCGCCCTTACATTCTCGGCGGCGCTATTGCCGCCGCAACCGGGATGCTATTAATGCCCAACGCATCACTCTTTGTTGCGTTTATTACCCCCATGTTATTTGGCGGATTGATGCTGGCGTTAATGGACGGCGCGTTTAACGTGACCATGCAACCCTTCCGCGCGTTGGTTGCGGATATGGTACCCAATGAGCAGCGCACACTCGGCTACTCCATTCAGGCACTGCTGATTAATATCGGCGCGGTGATCGGCTCTATACTGCCGTTTGTGCTCACCAATATTATCGGGCTGGAAAATACTGCCCCCAAAGGCGAAGTCGCCCCGACGGTTACCTGGGCGTTTTATATCGGCGCCAGCGCATTATTCCTCACTGTACTTTGGACAGTGATTCGCACCAAAGAATATGCTCCCGCCGATTACAATCGCTACAAAGGTTTAACGGCGGCGGCTCCTGAAGCAAAAAAAACGATTGCACAGCGCTTGGGAAATTTCTGGCAATTATTTATCAATATGCCAAAAACCATGCGTCAACTTGCCGTGGTTCAATTCTTCTCCTGGTTTTCATTATTTATTATGTGGGTCTACACCACACCCGCCATCACCCAATATATTTGGGGCATAGAAGCCAAATGGTTTGATGCCGATTATTTGCACTCACTCGATGTAATCCCAACAGAAATTGCCGCCGCAAAAGGCGCCGCTGGCGATTGGGTGGGAATTATCTTTGCCGCCTATTCGTTATTCGCCGCACTCTTTTCAATTGTGCTGACACGCATCGCCAATCGTTTCGGTCGCAAGCTCACCTATTCACTTTCGCTACTCGCCGGTGGTTTGGGTTACATGAGTTTTTTATTATTCCAAAACGCCGAAGTAGTACATGTGAATTTGTGGTTAACCGAAGTGGATGTCCCCCAGGGCGCTCTGGATTTATTAATCCCCATGATCGGCGTCGGCATCGCCTGGGCCGCCATTCTCGCCATGCCCTACGCGATTCTTGCAGGCTCACTACCTGCCGATAAAACTGGCGTGTACATGGGAATTTTTAATTTCACCATTGCCGCACCGCAAATTGTATCGGGTTTGGTAGCAGGGCAAATTTTGAAATATGTATTTAATAACGAGGCGATTTATATTTTAGTACTCGCCGGTGTATGTATGGTTCTCGGCGCGATTTCGGTGTATTTTGTGAAAGACTCTAACGAGCAAAACGAGCTAGTAGTCCAAAGTCATTAAAAAATTAATCTTTCTGCAATATAGAACATGCACGGTTCTATATTGCAGAAAGCAATACGCTAAAAAATTATTCTTTTGTAATACGTTCGAGTTCCTTTAATCCTTCTTCGACCCTGGCATTACTTTTCTTGAATCTTTTTTCTGACAACTTAAATCTTATTAGAAAGTACAGCAACCCAGTAACAAAAATAGTAATGCCGCAGAAAAATATGACTCTATAGATGTCATACTTATCAAAACCAAAATGCACTAAAATTTTTATAAAAATTAAAACCGCTATAGCAAACAGCCAATCATGCCACCTGTGCGATTTGATATTCACTACAGCATCCCCCAGTTTATTTAACCGGCTTTGCCCCGCAAGATCCACGCACAATTAACTTCGCTGGCAACAACATCGACTCAGGTCTTTCGCCATCAACCAGCAGCAACAAATTTTCTACCAATAACTCTCCGGCGAGCAGTGTGTCTTGTTGCACGGTGGAAAGCGGTGGATGGGTATAGGAGGCCATCGGGATGTCATCAAACCCCATTACGGCGACATCATTCGGGATGTGCATTCCTGCCTCTTCCAATGCTTTCATTGCGCCGATTGCAATTAAATCGCTCGCACCAAAAATGGCATCAAATGGCAAACGACGCTGCAGTAAACTCAGCGTGGCTTTGTAACCTTCTTCTTCAGAAGTTTCGGCAGCAACTTGCAGTTTGGGATTTACTTCAATGCCCACCTCTTTTAGCGCTTTGCAGAAGCCGTGATAGCGATCAGCAAATTCCGGGCTGTGCTCGGACACATCGCCGAGGAAGGCGATATTTTTACGCCCGAGCGATAACAAATGTTTTGCCGCGTTGTAGGCACTATTGAAATTATCGCAGCCAATTGACACACCTGGCTGACCTTCCAGCACTGGTCCCCAGGTAATAAAGTGCGCACCCACTTCTGTGAGGTAAGTTAGTTTTTTAACGAAGGTTTCGTAATCGCCATAACCCAAAAAGATAATACCATCGGCACGATTGGCATCTTCATAATCAGCATGCCAGTCTTCACTGAATTGTTGAAAGGAAATCAATAAATCAAAGCCGCGTTTAGCTGTCGCGCGAGTGATACTACCAAGCATCGACAGAAAAAAAGGATTGATTAATGATGTACCTGTGCCCTGATCTTCGCACAATAAAAGCGCAATCGTTTTAGTCTGTTGAGAGCGCAAGCTGCTTGCGTTTTTATCCACTTTGTAATTGAGTTCACGCGCAATTTGCTGAACCTTTAGACGGGTTTCTTCATTGACCAAAGGGCTATTGCGTAGAGCGCGCGAAACCGTGGACTGGGACACGCCGGCGCGGAAGGCAATATCAAAGGATGTGGGTTTATCGTCTTTCAACTCGTTGACCCTCGCGGTGATCCATTTTTGTTGTAATTGTTGTTTTAGCTTTGGTTGTAATAGGGGGTGATACTACATCAACCCCCTTTTTACGTACAGCGCGGGCAAAACGCCAAAACCGGCAATAAAAAAGCCACTCGTGAAAGTGGCTTTGAGAAGACAATAACGCAGCAGTGCTTAGCCTTGTTTGCGCATTCGCTGCGCCAACAACCCAAGCAGGCCGATCAGAACAAGCAGGCCACTACCGGATTCTGGCACCTCATGAGCGGCGATCTTGTCATTAATCCAATCGATAAAACCGCTCACCCGCGTTGAGCCATAGACGTCGCCGTAACCAAACATACCATTGTTGCTAAAGTCGCTGATAAACGAATGCACTCCAGCCAAATAGGTTTGGTCATTTTCTTGAACAAAGACGCCGCCACCCGAGTCACCCGGTGCAATCATGATTTCCAGCACCGTTGCCAGATCATCAAAATCCACACCTAAAAAATCAAAGGCGTTATAGGTTGTGTCAGTGGGATGATCAAAGTCAGACCAGAGGATTTGCTCACCGCTGCCTTCTTCTGACCAAAGATAATCGACAATGTTGGTACCTGCACGACGCTGATAATCGATGTATTGCATACCGGTCTCACCTGTACCGGAGTAACCAAAACCCGCACTGGCCGATAAATTAAACCGCTCATTGCTGCCGGTATAAAGCTGTGCGGGCGCCACATCAAAATCCGCATCAAAATGCATCAGGCCGATATCCCAACCGGCGAATAAATTGGCATCGCTATAGCTTTCATGCGCGACCCAGGAATCGGCTTCGTAAAAGCGCCAACCGGTATCATCTTGCAAATAGAAGGACATGGCCTGCGCTTGATTAACACAGTGGCCGGCGGTGAGCACCCAATTTTTATTGATTACGGTCCCGCTGCAGGAGTATGGCGAATCAGCTGTATCACCAATAATCAACCCCACCCCGCTGAAGGCAGGATCACCTGCAAAGCCGGTATACCAGGAATCGGGGGTATCGTGACGAATAAGCCCCGCAGAGGCAGGCACGCTCAACGCGGCCACTAACAAACTTGCAACTACTTTCATAATAAATTCCTTATTCCTTTGAATGTTGCCTGAAACTTATGATTCTTCCGTAAAATTGTCCGAACCGCATCAGGACGCAAAATATAACGCGATTAAATTTAGTTGCACAAGCTATGCTAAAAAACAAATTTCCCTCCACCCGCCAGAACATCTATATATAAAAAACGCGACGAACAGTAGGGGTGATGTGATATCACCCCTTCACATACAGGGAAGGAAGGCAGCTCATGGCTGCTGGGCAATGTGGGCATATTTGAGGGTGGTTAACTCGTTATGCAGGTTACCAAGAAATCGACGAAACGCTGTACGCCAAGCCAGATTTTGCGCCATTTTATTATTGCTGTC
>NZ_JBRFPI010000310.1:0-5571 GCF_053579595.1 Cellvibrio sp. | reverse complement strand
GTCGCTACTTGGGTGTATTCGTTGTAGGTAGAAGTGTCGCTATCTTCCTGACGTTTAGCAGTCAACTGCACAACACTGTCGGGCGTACCGGGTGCAAGTTTCACCCAGACTGCAACCTCGTACTGGCTGCCGTTAACCAGCGAGCCTGTAGCGAAAGTCAAACCGTTCCAACTGCCGGTGCGACCAGTAATTAATGCGCTGGCAGAGCCGCTGCGCTTATCAGCCGTTGAACGTGCAACAGTACCGGCCGTTGTTGACCAGTTAGTTAAACCATTTTCAACACCGCCATTTTGCGCAAAATTATTGGCCGGAGCGCTAGATGAAGACGAGCGGCTTGAAACAACAGGTTGCGAACTTGGCGCTACGCTTGAACGCGCTACAGAACTGGGGGCAACACTGGAACGTGCAACTGAACTAGGTGCGACACTGGAGCGAGGCATAGAAGACGCAGCACCACCACATGCAGTTCCACTTACTGTTGGACGCTCAGCAGTCGCACCGTTTTTATTGCCCTGAAAACCAAAGGTGACCGATTGACCAACGGCAATATTGCCATTCCAGGATACGTTAGATGCGGTGTAAGGATTTGATCCAGACAAATTAGCATTCCATGAACCACTGATGCGGTTATTGGAGTAACCCCAATTTACACTCCAATTATTAATAGGTGCAGCTGTATCATTTTTGATGGTGATATTGGCAACAAAACCGTTGCTCCATTCACTTTCAACAGTGTAAGTACAGGCTGCAAGCGCAGAATGGCATGAGACCGCCAGAGCGGCACTAACACCAACCAAGCCACAGGTGCGTTTCAGCACCTGCGCAAGAATAGTGTGAGAGGATTTTGGTTTAAGCATGGTGTAAATCTCCGTTTATGGTTATTGGAAAAGTCGTAGTGGTACTGCAAGTTTAAAAACACCCGATCCGAAGATCGGGTAAAGCAGGGGGTGGTTAAACGAAATCAACTGTTGTTATTTGCAAACACTGCCCGTCACAGCCGGGATTTGTGCTGCACCATTATTTTTTATTCCCTGAAAACCAAATTCAGCTGTCTGGCCAGGTTGGATACTGGAATTCCAACTTAGGCCAGTTGCAGAATAAGGATTGCTGCCGGAGAGAGTGGCGTTCCAACTGTTACTAATGCGCGTGCCATCGCTATAACTCCAACTCACATTCCAATTATTAATTGCACTGGTGCCGTTATTTTTTATGCGAATAGCAGCGGTATAACCACTACCCCAATCATTGGTCACCACGTAACTACAACTGGCATTTGCATTACCATTTGCAACAGATGAACTGCTGCTAGAGCGAATGACACTCGATGCAACTGAACTGCGAGGTGTAGAACTTGGGGCCACTGAGCTGCGCGGCACTGAACTCGGTGCAACGGAACTTCTTGGTATAGAACTCGGTGCGACAGAACTTCTGGAGGATGAACTGGAGGAAGTGGTAGCACCTCCCTCGCTTACAAACGTAGCAATACTTTTTGGTTCAACAAATACACTCACCGCATTGTTAGTGACTTTTGATGTACCGCCGTAACCCACATTCAAGCTGTCAGACGTGCTGTACTTAACAAAATTGCCAACGCTGGCATTTTGCAAAGTGATATTCAGATTGCGCGAACCAGTGCCATTATTAACCACCACCATTACGATTTTATTGTCAGGACCTTTGTAAGCGGTTACCAGCACATCGGAATAGGGTTTTTCAGTCGCACCTACACGTTTCTAACCAGGGCGAACAAATCGCGCATATTGCGACATGATGTAACCGCGTTTACTCACTTGACCATTCTCGGTCAGGAATCCGTAAGAGCGACGGATATACCACCAAATATAAGCGTTAAAATTTGCCGCCATTGATTGATGCACTTCAGTGCCCACATCCAATGCTAATGGCCAGAGGTTTGCGTCATTTTTACTGTCGGTATAGTGCTCAGTCATCCACACTTCTTTGCCCTTGCTACGCGCGAGTGGATAATCTTGCGGTACAGCACCATAGAGGTGGCCTGCAATAATGTCGGCGTGTTGCACCGCTGTTGAGCTATTGAGAACCGGGTCAGTAAAACGCTTGGCAAAACCAACGGCCTCACCCACGGTGACTTTTAAATTTGAGCCAAAACGGGAACCTTGCGAATTTAAAAAGTTGACGAAGTCGTCACCTGACCAATCGCAGGATTCATAATCCGGATGCCAATCGGGTTCGTTTTGAACCGATACGGTATAAAGCGGCGCGCCGTTAGTAGACATGTAGTTGGCAAAATCCAACAGATGTGTAGCGTACTCGTCGTAATACTCGGGTTTTAATTTCCCACCATTGATCAGACTGTTGTTGGTTTTCATAAACGCCGGTGGAGACCATGGGGTCGCCAGCAGAATTGCACCCAACTGCCGCGCACGTACTGCGGCGGGAACCTGTATCCGCCAGTTGGCAGAGTTGGGATCTATACGCATGCGCATGATCGACAAACCTATCTGGCCAGGATCAGCCCCAAATGCACTATCGATTTGTGCGGGGGTTAAATCACCGATCCAACCCACACCATTCATGCCACCAAATCCGCGAATGGTTTGGTACTCGGTCGCAGGGTTAATTGTTACTGATTGTGCTAATACTTGTGAGCATGCGAGACAAGCACCGGCAATCGACAGGAGCAAAGCGCCGTAGCGGCTTTTTTTATCATTTTTGTTCATGGGGTTAGACCTTGGTTTAATCAGTATTATTCGAATAGGTCGCGAGGCTTAACTGCTAGCAATTTAAGCTGCGCTGGATGCGAGACTAAGGAAACCAAAGGATTAAAAATTGCAGTTTTGAAAGGTTTTTTATAAAACTGTAGAAAGTTGAAGAGTTGCTGTGATTATTTTAATGCGGTTTTAAGCGATAACTTGCAAAATGAGAACTGATTCGCTACCGCCAAAATATAAAAATGCACGAGACGTTAACCCCGGACACTGAAGGTTTATACGGATAAATCGCTGAAAATATTTACGGTACAGTAAATTAACTATTACTAATCCAGCAAAAAAAACAGGTGATAAATCCACCGGCAACCAATAGAATTTTTACTGTTAAAAATCTCAGCTGGAATCTTTTAGCGGATATAAAACTTTGAAGGTTTTGGGAACACATCCGTATTCGGTTTTAAATAATTTATTGAAGTAAGACACATTGTTGTAGCCAACTGAATAGGCTATTTCCGATACGTTTGCCTCTTCGTTTTCAGACAGTAGTCGCGCAGCTTCCGTCAATCGCAATTTATTTAAATAAGTACTAAAAGTGAGACCTAATTCCTCTTTTAGGATGTCGTTAATTTTTGTTCGATTAACACCTAGCGCCGCAGCCGCCATTTCCAGGCTCAGCTCGGGATTGGCGTACTCTGTCGCCATAAAGCGCAAGACTGCACTTTTCTCTTTATCCTTTTGCGGCTCAATCGATAATTTTTTATAAGCCATCAACGGCTGATCTTGTTTAACTTTTTCCCTGATATCAACCGTCAACACCGTCACATAACGGCGAAATAACCACACAAAAAATACAATCCACAACACCAGACTTACTGCCGCCGCCGCATAAATGTAACGATGATCTGTACCAAGCAATTTCACATCGGTTAATTTCACATGAGACGGCGTATTAAGCGGACTTTGTAATGAATTAACCCAGGCAAACCCCATGGTTTTATTCAGCTGATAACCGGTATCGCTAAATTCATATCCATAGCGCCCCAACCACCAGTGGGGCGTATCAAGATCGGCTAGGTTGATTGTGATCTCCGACCAACTTTTATCGCAAGAAAAGGCTGTGGAAGACACACGGCGCGACGACATGTTATTCAAGTTAGTCACTTTGTCATCAAAACTGAATAGCACCAACATAAGGACATTTTTGGGATCGCACTGGATTTTGAAAGAGATTTCCGCAAAGCGACGCAGATCCACCTGCACAAACGATTGGATCGGATCGACGAAATAAATTGAGTAATGGGTGTAGGGAAAAGGCTTTTCCGGGTCCAGGAAAAAGTCATACTCCACCGTGCCCACTTCGCTCTTTAGCATTACTTGCGTCTTACCCTCTGGTTTTTTGGGCTCTATTGCAGAAGCCCAAAGGAAAGCGGCATCACGCCCCGGAAACAGCGACGCATCTAACGTGGATTTCACAATCCCCACGTAAACCACTAGTGCGGTGAGCACCAGAGTGGCGATAAATGCAGCAAGGGCATTGCGGTAAAACGTTAACATTTTTGAAATAACCACTCAGGTTTAGACAAATAACCCATTCAGTATGAAAGATTTGGATCTATCCAGCGTTGTGCGCCCCCGCTTTTTGCTATACGCAAACATGTTTTAACCACAGGGTTGTCACGGGTTCAAAAACACAGGCAACGGAGCTGCCATAAGGAAGTTACACTGCCAACACAAGACCGATATTTTTGCCGAGCAGATACCACAGCCCTGAACCCGGAGGTCCAGACCTACATCTACTACTCAATGGGAAATGCCGAACAACGCCAACCGATATCGATTAATTATTATGAGCCCTGAATTAGCAAAAGAGCTTTATCAATGATTGCGCTGACATAATGTCATACAATCTGATCTAATGGCAATGGCGTAACACTAACTTGTGCGGATTAATATCTAAAATGAGAAGTGAAACGCCATCAAAAAGTAAAGCATTTCCGCTCTTCAACCCAAACGCACAGCCCTCATATTTTTTATTAAAGAAATTATATTCATAAGCAAACGACATCCAGTATCTTCATCCGGAACCCGATCCAGCAGATTGGTCACTGCGCTTGTGATAAGACCTTCTCCACATCAACCCCAAATACCATTACCCCCAGGGGTTCAAATTTCTCCTCAGTGTAGAGCGGAACACTTAACTGCAATTGGAAACGCTTGGTGGATTCATCATAATTAATATCGCCAAAATGCATGGTGTTAGCCGGCTGGGAAAATACTGCAGTAAATTTTTCTTCATCTCCTTGCCAGTAATCCGATGTCATATCGCTGATCGCTACATTTAACCCACGTGCATCGGTAACAATAATTTCCGTGATCATATCTTGTGATTGTTTTTTGATTTCGCGTAAATGGGCAGACAACTCCTGATCTACAAGCCCGATTGAATAAGAAAAATCATTCTGCATAAAGGCCTGCGTCCATTTTTTATCGCGCTCGGCAATCTCCTGCTTACTAAACCGGCGCGATTTTAAATTGCGCTCTTTCAATACAGTTTCCAATTTTGGCAGGCGCTTCCACCGCTCAATTTTACGGGTCAGCAATTCTTTTATTTGCTGGCGCTCGTACTCAGAAACTGAAAACCGCCCTGTAGCGCAGCCAGTAATCAGCTGATTAAAGCGCGCTAAAAATTCCGGGTTTTGATTAAGGAATTGCTCATTAAAATAGACCCCCAAAGGGACATAGCGGAAAAAACGGGACTGAAAGTTGTTGGCATCCATTTTTAATTCATTGGTCGCTTGTACAAAATGTTCGCGGTCCGCCAGAATCACATCAATACGTTTACTCTGTAACAGTTTGATTAACTGAGGCAGATTGTTTGCAC
>NZ_JBRFPI010000309.1:0-5595 GCF_053579595.1 Cellvibrio sp. | reverse complement strand
CGAAGCGCTCACACAATGGCTTGCAAAAATTGTTCGTTAATCCATCATCACTATTATTAGAAAATATAAAAATTTCTGCCTTGTAATTGCAACTCTTTAAAAATAACGCTGTCAGCGTATGCCAGCGCACCGACCCCTCCATTAAAAACTCCGATACTGACCACCGAAGAAGCCGCTCAACTTAATGAGCCTAAGGTCAGTCTGCGCAACCTGCGCAATCATGGACGGCACATCTCCCGGAGTTACACATGAAACACACACACACTCAAATTCATTCGCGCAGCCAGTTCCTCAAACCAACTCGTCTTGCAATGGCTATCAGCCTTGCAGCGATGGTGGCTAGCCCGCTGCTGTTGGCACAAGACGGCAACAAATATGACCTCACCTCTAATTGGTACGGTGGTTTGAACATCGGCCAAACTCATGAAAGTATCAACGATGGCGCGATTGCCACTGATGAAATGGGCGGTGGTTTAACATCGCTTACGGATGACGACCGCGACAATGGCTACAAATTGTTTGCCGGGTATCACCTCAATGATAATTTTGCGCTAGAAGCCGGTTATTTTGATTTAGGCCAATTCGGTTCGCGTGCAGTAAAAGGTCCGGAAGGCTCATTAAAGACTCGCGCTAAAACCCGAGGTTTTAACCTGGATTTAGTTGGCTCGTTGCCAATGACGGAAAAATTATCAGCTTTTGCTCGTGCTGGTGCGCATTACTATGAAGCGAAAGACCGTTTTCAAGGTGGCAACGGTTATGTCGTTAGCGATCAGCATCGCCGCGAACGCGATGTCGATTTTAAATGGGGCGGCGGTCTGCAATATGACTTCACCCAAAAATTTGCCATGCGTCTTGAAGCGGAACGTTATGCGATCAATGACGTGATCGGCAACAACGGCAAAATCAGCATGTATTCACTCGGTGCGCTCTATCGTTTCGGCGAGCAGAATGCAGCGCCTGCCAGAGCCGTAGTGGCTGAGCCTGTTACAAAGCGCAGTGAAAAACTCACGGAAGAATATTGCAGCGTACTGGATATCCAGTTTGAAATTAATAACGACGAAATCCAGCGCGAAGATTTGGAGCGCCTGGCGGTTGTCGGCACTTTCCTGAAAAAATATCCTGATACAACAGCTGTTGTTGAAGGTCACACTGATAACGTCGGTACGCCGGAAGCGAATCAGCGCTTGTCGCGTGACCGCGCTGAAAGTGTGATGAGTTATTTGGTGCGCGAGCAGCGCGTTGCGAGCAGCCGTGTTTCTGCCATCGGTTACGGTGATACCCGTCCGATCGCAGATAATTCAACTGAAGATGGCAAGCGCGCAAACCGTCGCATTAATACTGTGATCGCCTGCGCCAATGACATTGAAGGCCTATCACCTGCTGCTGCCCGTGTGACTATGGGCATGTTGGTTGAGTTCGATATCAACAGCGCTAATGTTAAGCCTGAGTACCACAGTGAATTGGCCAAAGTTGCAAAATTTTTGAAAGAAAATAAAACCGTGACCGCGACTGTTGAAGGCCATACCGCTAACTTGCAAACCACTCCCGCACTCGCACAGGAAATTTCCCTGAAGCGCGCGCAAAATGTGGTGGATTATCTGGTTGCTAACGAAGGTATTGAACGTTCACGGTTAACCGCGGAAGGTTTTGGTAAAAGCCGTCGTTACTCGTACAACACCAGTGCTGCTGGCCAGCAAGATAATCGCCGTGTAAATGTGATTTTTACTTACCCCAAGAAGTAATTATCCCTCTGCGTTGCGCTGTTAACCTGTGTTAATGCGCAATCTGGAGATACAAAAAGCCAGCAATTGCTGGCTTTTTGCATTTTTGGAGGTCTATTTAGCGCGGTATTTATTTTTCTTATATGTTCGGTAGCGTACAGACGGCACCTTAAAAAATCATGATTATTCGCGGTTGCCTCAAGAAGGCGTTCAAATTGCAACTTTCCCTGCAGGTTGTATTTGAATAATTATTTATTTTTAGGGTATTGGTACATGAATAATACAGAAGAGAATGCTGTTCCCCCAACCAATACACGCAGTGCAGAGAGTATGAGTGAAATCAAGCGGCAACAGGCGCTGTTGAAGACTGGCGCCTTGCAAAATGCGATTTTGAACAGTGCAAATTTCTCCATTATCGCAACTGATGAAACCGGCATTATCCAGTTATTTAACATCGGCGCCGAGCGCACACTGGGCTACGCTGCCGCCGATGTCGTCAATAAAATTACCCCCAGCGATATTCATGACCCTCAGGAGGAGCTGGAGCGTGCGCAGGCGCTGAGCCTGGAGCTGAATACGGAGATCAAACCCGGTTTTGAAGCGCTAGCGTTCAAGGCATCGCGCGGCATTGAAGATATTTACGAGCTCACCTACATTTGCAAAGACGGCAGCCGTTTTCCGGCGATAGTATCGATTACGCCGCTGCGCGATGACGATGATAGTTTGATCGGTTATTTATTGATTGGCACAGACAACTCCCAGCGCAAACAAGCGGAGTTGAAATTAACCCAGGCGATGGCAGTGGCAGAAAAAGCCAATCTTGCCAAATCCGATTTTCTCTCCAGCATGAGCCATGAATTGCGCACTCCGCTGAGTGCGATTTTAGGTTTTGCACAATTAATTGAGTCGGGCAATCCCCCACCGACGGCCACGCAAAAACGCAGCATTGACCAGATACTTCAAGCGGGTTGGTATCTGCTGGAATTGATTAACGAAATTCTCGACCTTGCATTAATCGAATCGGGAAAATTATCGCTCTCACTGGAGCCTATGGGCCTCGCTGATGTGATGCTGGAATGTGCGGCGATGATTGAACCGCAAGCGCATAAACGCGGTATCAGCGTGACCTTTCCACCGCTGGGTATGCGCCATTTTGTGAAAGCCGACCGAACGCGTGTGAAACAAGTGCTGATTAATTTGCTGTCCAACGCGATCAAATATAACAGCGTTGGTGGCAGCGTCACGGTAACTTGCGAGGAGCGGGAGCCGGGGCGTATTCGCATTGCCGTTGAAGATGCAGGTTCAGGTTTGGCGCCCGAACAAATCGAACAATTATTCCAACCCTTTAATCGCCTTGGACAAGAAGCCAATGCCGAGGAGGGCACTGGCATAGGTTTGGTGATGACCAAACGGTTGGTGGAATTAATGGGCGGTGTCATAGGTCTGGAAAGCACTGTCGGCCAAGGCAGTGTATTTTGGTTTGAAATGGATTTAACCCATACGCGTGTGCAGGAAGCGAGCGCAGTGACTGATGAACCGATAAAAACCTATCGCCAAACCGACGCAGCGCAACACTTGCTGCTGTATGTGGAAGACAACCCCGCCAATTTAATGTTGGTAGAAGACCTGATTGCGCGTCGCCCGGATATTAAATTAATTACCGCGCGCGATGGCCTTGAAGGCGTTGCACTGGCGCGCAGTGCTCTGCCCGACATGATTTTGATGGACATTAACTTGCCCGGTATCAGCGGCATTACTGCTTTACTTATTCTCGCGAAAGATCCCACCACCAAACATATTCCCATTGTGGCGTTAAGCGCTAACGCAATGCCGCGCGATATTGCCAAGGGTTTGGAGGCAGGCTTTTTTCGCTATCTCACCAAGCCGATTAAAGTGAATGAATTTATGGACACGCTCGATCTCACACTCAAATATGCGGATGCTCATCCAGCACCGGTAACACAAGCAGAGCAAGCGTTATGATGCTCACCACTCAGGATCTGCTCAACGCCAGAATTTTGATCGTCGATGATCAACTTACCAATGTGCAATTGTTGGAACAGTTGCTGAGCGAGGCAGGCTATAAAAATGTCACCGCCACACTTAATTCAACCGAGGTGTGTACGCTGCATCGCCAGCATCAATACGATTTAATTCTGCTGGATTTACAAATGCCGGGCATGGATGGTTTTGAAGTCATGGCGGGTTTGCGCACGAATATCACCGACGCCTATTTGCCCGTCATCGTATTAACGGCACAGCCCGCGCATAAACTGCGCGCACTGCAAGCGGGCGCGAAAGATTTCATCAGCAAACCCTTTGATTTAATCGAAGTAAAAACCCGCATCAGCAATATGCTGGAAGTGCGTTTGCTGTACAAAAAATTGGAGGATTACAGCAAAATTTTGGAAGAAAAAGTGGCTGAGCGCACCGCGGAATTGCGTGAAAGCGAAGCGCGTTTTCGCAGCCTGACCGAGTTGGCTTCTGACTGGTATTGGGAGCAAGACGAAACCGGTAATTTCACTAAAGTATCTGGTCCAGTGCTGGACATGTTGGGTATTCGCGTAGATTCCCTGATTGGCAGCGCCAACGAAAATACTCACGAAGGTTGGGATGCAGCAGAGCGCGCGCAATTACATGCGGCCATTGAGGCCCGCCAACCTTTTATCGATTTCGCATTCAGTCGCACTTATCCCGATGGTTCACAGCAGCATTACCGCGTGAGTGGCGAACCTATGTTCGATCAATCCTGCCGTTTTATTGGTTATCGCGGCATAGGCGTGGAATGCAAACAAATGGTGTACAGCAATGCCAGTATCAATAATACCGCCAGTTCTTAATCCGGACTCACGCAAGTCTGCGGCCGCGAATTCTGCCGCAGCAAAACCCAAAGGTGCGTTCATCCTTGCTGCTGAAAAGGCGCAGAATCCCAGCCTGAATTATTTGTTGGACACTTTGCCTGCGGCTGACATGGCGTTGCTGTCAGAACATTTGGAACTGGTGCCCTTGCGCCTCGGTGACATGCTTTACGAGCCTAATACGCAATTGCAGCATGCGTATTTTCCCACCAGCGCCATAGTGTCATTGCACTATGTCACTGCCTCGGGCGCATCGGCAGAAATTTCCGGCGTCGGCAATGAAGGCATGGTGGGCATTTCACTATTTACCGGCGGCAACACCACACCCAGTTCCGCGATGGTACACACCAGTGGTTACGCTTATCGTTTGGAGCGGGCGCAATTAAAAACGGAATTTAATCGCAACGGACAATTGCAGCAAATTTTATTGCGCTACACGCAGGCGTTAATTACCCAGGTATCACAAACTGCCGCGTGCAATCGCCACCATTCTGTTGAACAACAACTCAGTCGTTGGCTATTGCTCACGTTAGATCGCATCACCTCGGGCGAATTTGTACTCACGCAAGAATTAGTTGCCAACATGCTGGGCGTGCGCCGCGAAAGCGTCACCGCCGCTGCGGCCAGCCTGCAGGATATTGGTTGTATTAGTTATAGGCGCGGACATATTTCAGTGGTTAATCGCAAAGATTTGGAGAAATGTTCCTGCGAATGTTATGCAGTAGTTCGGAAGGAGACGCAGCGGTTGCTGGGAATTAGCTGACATAACTCAGTTCTAGGCTAAATGCTGCATCGTGCAACGAAGCAGGGCGCGCGCTGCGAAACAAGCGAAGTAAACCGGTATTTGCAGGGGTTGATTTTTACCACTGTCGTTTGTCAGGCTCTTTTTGTTAAGCACGCCAACTCATAGTATTGATTGTTATTGAATTCAAACTCTTGAATGACCGTTAACCCCGCTTTTTTTGTATGGGCGGCAAATGAACGGGTGTTAATGTTATTAATGAATGTGACTAAAA
>NZ_JBRFPI010000308.1:0-5608 GCF_053579595.1 Cellvibrio sp. | reverse complement strand
TTATCTTGTGCGCGCGCAAGCGCACTGACTCACTGTCGCCCTCCGCCAGTTGCGCTGCCATTTCCGTATCGGCATGCTGCTGGCTCGCAACAAAACCGATAATCAATTTGCGCAGCAAGGGCCAATTGCCACCCGTGCGAAGCATAGCGCCAGCGATATCAAAACCGGGCAAATCCATCATCGCATTTGTGCTCGCCGTGCTAGCCTCGCAACTTGCATTCGGTGGCAACGCGGCACCAACAGGTAGCTCCGCCGCCATTTCATTTGCAGAAATATAGCGATTCAACACGGCAAATAATTTATCGGGCTCAACCGGTTTGGTGAGATGTTCATTCATACCCGCCGAGATACTTTTCTCGCGGTCCTCGTCGAATGCATGCGCCGTCATCGCCACTATGGGCACGGTCGCCGCACGCCCGGTCATACTGCGAATATGCTGCGCGGTGGTTAGGCCATCCATCACCGGCATTTGAATATCCATTAACACCAGTGCGGGAATATCCTGTGCAAAAAAATCTAACGCCTGTTGACCGTTTTCAGCCCAAGCCAGACGCAAACCACTGGTAGCGAGCAAATTGGCAATCACCTGATAATTAATGTCGTTGTCATCCACTATCAACACTTGTTGCCCGCTGAATTGGGGAGCCGACACAGTATCATCATGCACTTCTATCCCCAGCCCCAGCAGCCGCCCGACCAACGAATGCAAGATCAGCGGATGAAATAAATAACCATCAACCTGAAACGAAAAACTGGAATCCATGCCGGGCATTTCCACCGCAATCAATTTCAGTTGGGGCTTCGCCTGCTTCAGCGCCATTAACTGTGCTGCATCAACTTGCGCTGCCAAACGCCCGTCCAAAAATAACCAGGTGTCACTGCCTGCCGCCAAATCCTGCCAGTGAAACTCTTGCCAACTGGTTACCACTTGATAATGAACAAGCCCCAAGCGCGCGAGGCTCTCGCGCAGGTAAATTGATAAACCGTCACCGCGCATCAGCAACACCAGGCGGAGCGAATCGCGCCGAGACAGAAGGCAATTTGGCAATTGCGCGGGCATCACTATTTCAAGTGGCAAACGCACACTGAAACTCGATCCGGCGCCGGGTGTGCTACTCACATGAACACTGCCCGCCATGGCATCCACAATTTTTTTGCAAATCGCCAAGCCCAACCCTGTGCCGCCGTAATTGCGGGTAATCGAGGAATCTGCCTGCACAAAGGGCTCAAAGATTTTTTCTACTTGCCCAGCAGCGATGCCAATTCCGGAATCGCACACGCAGATTTCAACCTGAGTGTCTTGCAGCAAATTCAAGCTGATACGCACAAAACCGGCGTGGGTAAACTTGATGGCATTGCCCACTAAATTGCACACCAATTGCTTTACGCGCAGCTCGTCAACCATGAGCTGCGCAGGAAAATCAGGGGAAAATTCACACACAAACTCTAACCCGCGTCGCTCTGCCTCTAGCGCAAAAGGAGGCATGACCCCCGCCAGTGACGCCGCCAAATCGGCAGGAGCGAGGGACAGTTGCACCGTGCCCGACTCAAAGCGCGAGACATCGAGTAAATCATTAATCAACGCAAGCAATAATTGGCCTGATTGGGCAGCGGTCGCCAAGAGATATTGCTGGCGCTTTCGCTCGCTCACTTTCGCCGCTGCACTGAGCATGCCCAGTACACCGTTGAGCGGTGTGCGCATCTCATGGCTCATGTTCGCGAGAAATTCACTTTTTGCGCGCGAATTAGCGAGAGCAAGATCGCGCGCAATCTCCAGTTCGCGGGTGCGCTCACGCACCTGTGCCTCGCGCTCATCCACCAATGTGTGCAATTGCTCGTTAACCGTAAACAACTCGCGACTCTTGTTCTCCAACAGCTCCTCAGCCGCGAGCCGTGCTTGCCGCTCGCGCTCAAATCGCCGTTGCATGCGCTCTAATGCATCGTCTGCCATGGGCGCTACGCCAGCCGGGTGATGAGAAATACAACTTGGGGGACCGGTTCCATCTGCACGTGTGAGCGCTCTATACGCAGCAACTCGTTAAAGTGACCGGCACATCCCTCGATGAGGCCTTCCGCAAGATCGGGAAGATTGCGTGTGGATTCGTAAATTAGCTCCAGCGTATCGGCACTGACATCGCGGTAACTAAAGACCGGTAATTCAGCATCCGGATACAGCTTTCTCACTTCCACATGGATATGCCTATCAACCTCGCGCAACACATCAAACGTCGAGCGGGCAGAGGCAAAGAAGATAGGAAATTTTTTAACAAACGAGCCGGCGAGAAACACCCCGAAGGCTTTGACGAGCGCAGGAACCGGAGCATCCAATCGCCGCGACAGCTCCACCACGTAACCAACCAGCTCATTGATATCGTAGGTACCCACACTGGTGTATGCACCGTTTGAAGCCGGGTTGGTGGCATCGATCAGGTCATCGACCATCTCCAAGCCCCACCGCTGCTCCACCATATCCATAAATTCGGTAAACACGATCCCCTTCATAAACTGCCCCTCGCAACTGGAATGCTTAAAGCTTAGTCAACTATGAGAGGTTGGCAGAACAATCTTCTGCTAAGCATATTTATGCATTCTGAGGAGCAAAAAATCAGAACTCAGCGATCATTTCCGTTGCCTGACCATCAAAAAAGTATCGGCTGTAAAGTAAATAAACACTGCCAAAAGAGCGATCTGTGCCGCAACTGTAAGCTCCGCTCGATTACCTTGCGCAAGGGATGCAAAGCCACAAAACACCGCAGTTGCAATAAACAGTATCTGCGCAGCACGTTTCGAGTGAGATGGGTTCTTTACTGCGCCAGAAAAATACCAGCCAAAACCTGAGTAGATAAAAAGTGCAATCATCGCCATAAACGCGAGTGAAACGTAGGGATCAAGCGCTGCAGGAATTACTTCTGCAAATTTGAGCAAGACGGGAATCAGCATCAAGCCGGTGAGAACCCCGGTAACTTTATAGCGGGCTGGCAGTGCAATTGTGAGTATCGATTGAACGGCGCGAGGATTGTCTGGCAATACCTCGTCAGAAAGTTCGGCGAGTGAAATACCAAAGGTGGCCGCAAGGCATACATGGGTTTCACGGGACGCATTGCCCTCGGCTTCAACGCGCTGAATGGTGCGTAAACTCAAACCAGATGCGAGCGCCAGCTGATCTTGCGACCAACCGTGTTCACTGCGAAAACGGCGAACTTTAGCTGAGGATATTTTCATTTCTTGTGCGTAATGTTCCATACATCAAACTCCGGTGAGTGGTTAAGTCACTGGAGCTTATAAGTTTACGTGAAACGGGATGGACGACAGTTGGCCGCCAGCCTACGACAGCAACCCGCCAGATAGCTAACCCGCCTTCTCCGGTGGCGGCGCAACCCGCAATACCTCTTCCATAGTCGTTAAGCCTGCAGCCACTTTTTGTGCGCCGGACAAGCGCAGTGTGCGCATACCTTCTTTCATCGCCAAACGGCGCAAGTCCTGCAAGTTGCAGTCGGGGACGATTTTTTCTTTGAGGTTTTCCGACAACATCAAAATTTCGTACAGCCCCTGGCGCCCTAAATAACCGGTATTGCGGCACTCAAGGCAACCTACCGGGCGATAGACTTTGGCGGGCACATTTACTTTCCAGGGCGCAACCAATTCCTGCCAGTGCTCATGGGTGATTTGCCCTTCCTCCTTGCAGTGCGGGCAGAGGGTGCGCACCAGGCGCTGAGCCATCACGCCCAGCAAGGTGGCGTTGATCAGGTAGGAGGGAATCCCCAAATCCAGCAGTCGCGCAATGGTCGAGGGGGCATCGTTGGTGTGCACAGTCGATAGTACCAAGTGGCCGGTGAGAGCGGCTTGCACTGCCATCTGCGCGGTTTCCAGGTCGCGGATCTCGCCCACCATGATGATGTCCGGGTCTTGCCGCATCAGGCTGCGGATACCGGCGGCGAAATCCAGCCCGATTTTGTGGTGTACCTGTGTCTGGTTAAAGCGCTCTTCTACCATCTCGATCGGGTCTTCGATGGTGCTGACGTTGACCTCATCGGTGGCGACCTGCCGCAGCGATGAGTAGAGCGTGGTCGTCTTACCGGAACCGGTCGGGCCGGTCACCAGCAAAATCCCGTTGGGGCGGGTGAGCATGGAGTGCCAGCGCGCATAGTCGTCACCCACCAAGCCCAAATCGGCAAAACTCCGCAGCAGCACTTCCGGATCGAAAATCCGCATCACCAGTTTCTCGCCAAAGGCAGTCGGCAGTGTGGACATCCGCAGTTCGATTTCACTGCCATCGCTGCGGCGGGTTTTGATTCGGCCATCCTGCGGCTTGCGTTTTTCGGCGATATCCATGCGCGCCAACACCTTGAAACGGCTGGTGACAGCAGTGGAGACATTGGCGGGTAATTCGTAGACGTAGTGCAACACGCCATCGATGCGGAAGCGGATGCGCCCTACCTCCCTGCGCGGTTCTATGTGGATATCCGAAGCGCGCTGGTCGTAAGCGTACTGAAGCAGCCAGTCCACGATCTTGACGATATGCTGGTCATTGGCATCCGGATCGCTGGCTTTGCCGAGCTCAACCAACTGCTCAAAATTGGTGATCGCTGAGGCCGCCGTCGCCCCGCTGGCGCCGGAGACAGAGCGCGCCAGGGTGTAAAACTCCACCATAAAGCGCTCGATATCGGCCGGGTTGGCGACCACCCGTTTCACCGCCCGGCGCGCCACATGCTCCACTTGCGGCTCCCAGCCCGCCATAAACGGTTGGGTACATGCGACCACGACATGATCTGACTCGACTTTGACGCAGAGGATGCCGTGGCGTTTGGCGAAGGCGTAACTCATCACCTCGGTACACTTGGCGACATCGATTTTCATCGCATCAATATGAAATAGCGGCAGGCGCGCCTTGGTGGCCAGCCATTCGGTGAGGGTATCGCCATCCAGGCTTTTACCGGGGCGCTGGACATCGTCCAGGTTTTGGGTGGCGATGTAGGCGAGCGGGTGCATGATGGCCTGCTCGCGGGTGCGCGAGGCACCGAGCAGCATATTGGCATCGACCTGTTTCATGCGCCCATCGGCAACCAGATCCTGAATCAATCCGCGCAAATCCAACACCCGATCCAACACCTGCGCCATCTTATAGTTCCTGTTTATTAATTTGAGTTCAGGGGATTGTAGCGCCTCGCGCGCTGAGCGTCTGCCCAGTAGCGCGCAAGCTGGTATTTCCCCCTGTGGCAGCTAGGCTCAAGTCTGCAGAAATGATTGACCACTCCAGCGCGCTTGCACCGGAGTCAAACTCAAAAAACGGTCACAATTCCGTCATAAAAATGTAACAAAGCCGCGTGACCCTGAGGGGCGATCTTTCTATACTGCACGCACTTTTTACCGGAGGGGTAATTGATGCCTTTTGCAAACCTGTCAAACCTGTTTGGCCGCTCGCCCATCAAACCCATGCAGGAACATATGGCGCTGGCGGTGCAAGCCGCCGCCGAGCTGACCAGCTTCTTCGAAGCGGTGACCAGCGACGATTGGCCGCGCGCCAGCGAGATCCAACAGCGTGTGGTGCAATTCGAACATCAGGCAGACGAGATCAAAAAGCAACTGCGCCTGCATCTCCCCAAAAGCC
>NZ_JBRFPI010000307.1:0-5618 GCF_053579595.1 Cellvibrio sp. | reverse complement strand
AACTATGTTTGTGCCTGATGAGTCTGAGGCAATTCCTGCCGCGCAAGTCTCACCTGCCGAACAAGCGGGTGTTGCGGTAGCGGTGGCATCATCAGCGCAATCGACGTCCTCTAAAGCTGCAGTAGCTGACGCATCAGCGCCGGTTATCCCGCTCAATGCACAAGGGTTACCTGATACCTGGGTGATTCAGGTGGCAAGCTTGAGTGCGCAGCCAGCGGCAAATAAATTGCGCGATCAGCTACAAGCTGAAGGTCATAAAGCCTATGTGCGCGCTGTCCCCGGTGCTAATACAACTATTTATCGTGTGTTTATTGGCCCCAAGCAGGATAAATCCGAAGCACTTGCGATCAAGTCGCAACTGGACAAGCGTTTGAAAGTGAATTCCCTTGTTTTACCCTTCAAACCCTAAAGCCATAATCCTGCGCCTCTGTTAGAATGCGCGCCTCTGTAAACCTCCCATCAATGATTTTGGAGTGGGCGCGCGAATGAATTGGGCTGATTGGGCCATTATCGGGATTTTTTCCCTGTCCTGTTTGATCGGTTTGATTCGTGGTTTTGTGCGCGAAGCCCTGTCACTAATAATCTGGGTTGCGGCAGTGTTGGTAGCCAAAGTCTTTGGTGGCCAGCTTGAAATTCTGCTGGTCGACCAAATTGAATCACCCTCTGTGCGACTTATGACGGCCTATGCTGTGCTGTTTATCGCCACTCTATTACTAGGCGCTATGCTGAGTTACCTTATTGGTGCCTTGGTGCGTGCGACTGGCTTATCTGGTACAGATCGTCTTCTAGGAATGGTTTTTGGTGCAGCGCGCGCGTTTATTATCGTGATGGCTCTGCTGATTCTTTTGCCCGGTTTTATTCCGATTAAAGAAGAAGCCTGGTGGCAACAAGCGCAATTAATTCCCCATTTCCTCGCGTGTGAGGAGTGGGTCAGGACGGTTTATGAGCAAGTCAGCCAGTGGTTAATGACACTGTTTGGCAGCGCTGAAAGCGGTCAAAAAGTTTAAAGTTGTTAACAAGTATTGAGGCAATCTTATGTGCGGCATTGTAGGTATTGTGGGTAAACGCGATGTGAATGTGCAGCTTTACGATGCGTTGACCATTTTGCAGCACCGTGGACAGGATGCGGCGGGAATGGTGACTTGTCAGGATGGTCGCATGAGCCAGCAAAAGGCTAACGGCCTTGTGCAGGATGTGTTTAGAACCCGCCATATGCAGCGTTTGCTCGGCACTATGGGGATCGGCCATGTCCGCTACCCAACCGCTGGCAGTTCAGGTCCGGCGTTGGCCCAACCTTTTTACGTTAACTCGCCTTACGGAATTGCCCTTGCGCACAATGGCAATTTGACCAACGCCGATAAACTCACAGAAGATATTTTTAAAACTGATTTGCGTCATGTGAATACCGACTCTGATTCAGAAGTGTTGCTCAATGTTTTCGCTCATGAGTTGCAAATGCAAGGCAAGCTCAACCCGACTGCTGACGATATGTTTGCCGCAGTTGCTGGTGTTCATAATCGTGTGACTGGTGGTTACGCGGTAGTTGCGTTGATCGCTAATTACGGTTTGGTTGCCTTTCGTGATCCAAATGGTATTCGTCCGTTAGTCTATGGCAAGCGCCATTCCGAAGAGGGCGGTGTCGAATATATGGTTGCATCTGAAAGTGTTGCGCTGGATGTGCTGGGTTTTGAATTGATCAGCGATGTTGCACCGGGCGAAGCAATTTATATCACTGAAGAGGGCGAATTAAATCGTCGCCAATGCGCCAAGTCACCGCGTTTGACGCCGTGTATTTTTGAGCACGTATATTTTGCGCGTCCAGATTCTATTATGGATGGCATTTCGGTGTACAAGGCGCGTTTGCGCCAAGGTGAAAAACTGGCAGAAAAAATTCTGCGTGAGCGTCCGGACCATGATATCGATGTGGTGATTCCCATTCCGGATACCAGCCGTGTTGCAGGTCAGGCATTGGCTCAAAAATTAGGTGTGAAATTCCGTGAGGGTTTGGTAAAAAACCGTTACATCGGCCGCACTTTTATTATGCCCGGCCAGCAACAGCGTAAAAAATCCGTGCGTCAAAAACTCAATCCAATTGAATTGGAATTCAGGGACAAAATTGTATTGTTGGTGGATGATTCCATCGTGCGCGGTACTACCTGCCAGCAAATTATCCAGATGGTGCGCGATGTCGGCGCGAAGAAAGTGTATTTCGCTTCGGCGGCGCCAGCGGTGAAATATCCCAACGTCTATGGCATTGATATGCCGACAACCACCGAGTTGATTGCAAGCGGCCGTTCTGAAGACGAGGTGTGCGAAGAAATTGGCGCTGATTGGCTGATATATCAGGACCTTGAGGATCTGATTGCCGCATCTTCCGAAGGTAATAGTGAAGTCACCGAATTTGATTGTGCTGTATTTAATGGCGAATACTGTGCTGGCGATGTCACTCCTGAATATTTGGAGAAGGTTGCAGCGGCGCGCAACGACAGTGCTAAATCCGGCAAAAAATCGGTTAAACAAATGGAGTTGCCAATTGGTTTGCACAATGGTGCGGCGCGCGGATAAATTAGTGAGTTGATGAATATATGGAAAATTTTGACGAACAATTAGCTGAAGACCCGCTTTTCGGTGCAGCGCTTGATACTCTGGCGATTCGCGCCGGGCAATCGCGCTCGCACGAAGGTGAGCATAGCGAAGCGTTATTCCTGACTTCAAGTTATGTATTTTCGAATGCGCAAGAAGCGGCAAATCGCTTTTCCGGTGAGCAGCCTGGCAACGTTTACTCGCGTTATACCAATCCCACCGTGCGTATGTTTGAAGAGCGTATTGCTGCACTGGAAGGTGCGGAATCGGCAGTGGGAACTTCTTCGGGCATGGCGGCAATTTTGTCCACTTGCATTGCGTTGCTGAAATCGGGTGATCATATCCTTTGTTCACGCAGCGTATTTGGTACAACGACCGTGCTCTTCACTAAATTTTTACAAAAATTTGGTGTTACTACCACGTTCGTTAATCCAACTAATTATGTCGAGTGGGAAGCGGGCTTCACCGAAAATACTAAATTGGTATTTGTTGAAACGCCGTCTAATCCTTTGTGCGATGTTATCGACATTCAACGGCTTGCCGATCTAACTCATGCACGCGGTGCGTTGTTGGCGGTAGATAATTGCTTCTGCACTCCAGCATTACAAAAGCCACTGGAGTTGGGCGCGGATTTAATTATCCACTCAGCCACCAAGTACATCGATGGCCAAGGCCGCTGCCTCGGTGGTGTGGTTGCTGGTGCAAAAAAATATGTAGATGAAGTGCTCGGATTTATTCGCAGCGCTGGCCCAACGATGAGCCCTTTCAATGCGTGGGTATTCTTAAAAGGTCTTGAGACATTGCGTTTGCGGATGGAGGCTCATTCACGCAATGCGTTGGAGCTGGCGCAATGGCTTAATGCCCACCCTAATGTAGAAAAAGTGTTTTATGCAGGTTTGCCAAGTCATCTTGGTCATGAGCTGGCTGTAAAACAGCAATCTGCTTTTGGTGGTGTCTTATCCTTCCGCGTAAAAGGCGGTAGGGCAGAGGCCTGGAAGGTTATCGACGCAACACGCATTATGTCGCTCACCGCTAATCTGGGCGATACCAAAACCACTATCGTCCACCCGGCTACAACAACGCATGGCCGTTTGTCGCCGGAGCAAAAAACCGATGCGGGCATTACTGAAAACCTGATTCGTGTTGCCGTTGGTTTGGAAGATATTGGTGATTTAAAAGCCGATCTCGCACGCGGTTTAGGCAATTACTAAGGGTTTGCGAGGCCAAGGCACAAAAAAGTGTTGTTGGGTCTTGTCCTTGCGAATTCACCTTGGTAAAGTGCGCCCCTCTTTAGGACTATAGCTCAGTTGGTTAGAGCACCACCTTGACATGGTGGGGGTCAGCAGTTCGAGTCTGCTTAGTCCTACCAAAATTCCTTAAAAAAGCCGCTCCTTAGCGGCTTTTTTATTGCCTGAAATTTGCATACCCACAGCACCCTTGAATTCTTTGGCTACTACCCCATCTAGTGCACATCCCCGTCATTACATGGCGGATGTTATTTGTTCACATCTTAGTTGTATGTACCCAGGAGTTAGAAAATGACCGTTGATGCCCGCAAAGAAACCCGTGGCTTTCAAACTGAAGCCAAGCAATTGCTGCATTTGATGATTCACTCGCTGTATTCGAACAAGGAAATTTTCCTGCGTGAATTGGTATCCAATGCGTCGGATGCCGCTGATAAATTGCGTTTTGAAGCGGTATCCAATGGCGATTTGTATGAAGGCGATACGGAATTAAAAATTCGTATCAGTTTCGATAAGGATGCAAAAACGCTCACCATCAGCGATAACGGTATAGGTATGTCGCGCGATGAAGTGATCGAGAATCTGGGTACTATTGCTAAATCAGGCACTGCGCAATTTATGCAAAAATTGTCTGGTGACCAGAAAAAAGATGCGCAGTTAATTGGCCAATTTGGCGTAGGTTTTTACTCTGCATTTATTGTTGCCGATAAAGTGGTGGTGACTAGCCGCCGTGCCGGTGCCCCTGCAAGTGAAGCGGTGCGTTGGGAGTGTTCAGGTGATGCGGAATTTACCGTTGAGTCAGTTGAGAAAGCTGATCGCGGTATGACCGTTGAATTACATTTAAAAGATGATGCTTTGGAATTTGCCGATCATTGGCGTTTGCGTTCTATTATCAAAAAATATTCTGATCACATCGCCATTCCAGTAGTAATGAAAAAACAAACTCCGGTTGGCGATGATGCTGCAAGTGCAGAGCCGGAAGATGAAGTGATCAATACTGCTACTGCGCTCTGGACTCGTTCACGTTCTGATGTGACCGATGAAGAGTACAAAGAGTTTTACAAGCACGTGAGCCACGATTTTACCGATCCACTGAGCTGGAGCCACAATCGTGTGGAAGGTAATCTGGATTACACCAGTATGTTATTTATTCCAGCACGTGCCCCCTATGATTTATACAATCGCGATGCTTCACGTGGTTTGTAATTGTATGTACAGCGCACCTTTATTATGGATGACGCTGAACAATTCTTGCCCTTGTATCTGCGTTTTATTAAAGGCGTTGTGGATTCAAATGATCTGAGTTTGAACGTCTCGCGCGAGATTCTGCAAAAAGATCCCAACATTGATGCCATGCGTTCAGCGCTGACCAAACGTGTGTTGGACATGTTGGCGAAATTGGCAAAAAGCGAACCGGAAAAATACGCAACTTTCTGGAAAGAGTTTGGCCAGGTCATGAAAGAAGGTCCGGCAGAAGATTTTACCAACCGCGAAAAAATTGCCAAGTTGCTGCGCTTTGCTTCAACCCATACTGATACCGCTGAACAAAGCCAATCGCTCGACGATTACGTCGCGCGTATGAAAGACGGGCAGGAGAAGATTTATTACATTGCCGCTGAAAATTTCAACACGGCGAAAAGCAGCCCGCATCTGGAAGTCTTCCGCAAAAAAGGCATTGAAGTATTGCTGTTAAGTGAACGTGTTGACGAATGGTTGATGAGCCACTTGGCCGAGTTTGATGGTAAATCATTGCAGGATGTAGGCAAAGGCGAGTTGGATTTGGGCAAGCTT
>NZ_JBRFPI010000306.1:0-5626 GCF_053579595.1 Cellvibrio sp. | reverse complement strand
CTGTAGAAGAAACGGCTGCGTCTACTGAAGAATCTCCCGCTGAGACCACCACTGAAGCTCCAGCAGAGGAAGTGAGTGATGAATAAATTATGGTTAATCAGTTTTTGCATGCTTGCGTTAAACGCCTATGGGCAAGAGCAGGAGGCGCCAGTAGAGGCTGCAGTTACTCCGCCAGCAGAAGAAAAAAAAGTGCCCACTGCGAGCGATAAAAAAATGGTGCGCGAAGCCAATATTAATTTGCAAACCACAGTGACGGGCAATCAGGAGCAGCCGCGGGTAATGTACATTTTACCTTGGCAGTCGCCGCTGAGCCCCGATCTGGAAATGGAGATGTTAAGCAGCCAGGAGGATGCCGTGTTCGGCCATGTCGAGCGCGATGAGATGCAGCGTAGCCTGGAAGCGGCAGGTGAACTTGATTCGGCCGATGAGTAATTTTTTAACAATTATTTTATAAATTCATTGATGGTTTTCTTTTTTCGAGGTTAATAAAGTTATGGATACTCTGATTCGTTTTTTCCAAGAAGGCGGCGCCTTTATGTATCCCATCGCCGTGGTGCTGGTGATTGGGTTGGCGATTGCGGTTGAGCGTTGGGTGGTGCTAACCGCAGCCAAGAGTTCAAATCGCCAGGCATTTGATCGCATACTGCCGCTGTTGCAGAAAAGAGATTACGCGGGTGTAGTGAATTTGGGTAAAACGCTGAATGCGCCTATCGCACGCATTATTGCCTCTGGTATCGCGCGCATGGCGCAATCACCTCGTCGCGATGATATTGAATTGGCTATGGAAGAGGGTGTTATGGAAGCCATGCCGCGTTTAGAAAAGCGCACTGCCTATCTCGCCACTCTCGCCAATATTTCTACACTGCTCGGCCTGTTGGGTACGATCATCGGCCTGATCCAAGCGTTTACCGCGGTTGCCAGTGCCGATCCCGCGGAAAAAGCCGCGCTCCTGTCCTCATCCATTGCGGTAGCCATGAATACCACAGCATTCGGTTTGATTGCGGCTATCCCGCTCCTGTTAGTCCACTCCATGCTGCAAAGTAAAACGACTGAAATTATCGACAGTTTGGAAATGGCGGGAGTGAAATGTCTGAATATGATTAGCCATGTTCAGGATGTTCCTCGTACTCGCACACAGGATACAGGTGCAAAACCACAGGCCGCGCAATAAGCGTTTTTCCAAGCAATAATCAGGAATTAAACCTATGCGCATAAAACGCCGTTTTAAAGAGGAAGCAGACCTCGACATTACCTCCTTTATGAATCTGATGATCATATTGGTGCCGGTATTGTTGATGAGTATGGTTCTCGCGCGTACTACTGTTTTGGATTTAAAGCTGCCCGATATGGCAGATTCCAGTATTCCTCCAACGGAGGAGCCTCCGCAGCAATTGGAATTAGTTATTCGCGCGGACAAGTTTGAAATTAATTATCCCGCCGGCATCAAATTAAAGTGGGTCGAAAAAACGCCCGATGGCAATTACGACTTCAAATTATTAGCCGGCGTGTTACAAGAAACAAAACGGTTATTGGAAGACAAAGGTATCCAGAAAAAAGACATTTATATTCTCTCGGAAAAAGATACCGACTACCAAACGCTGGTGAGCACTATGGATACTGTGCGCTCCTTCAAGGCCGTCGTAGCAGCATCGGTTGTGGATGCCGAATTATTTCCGGAAATTTCCTTGGGTGATGCTCCTCCACCTGGTGGTTCCACCGGTGCCGTTGCAAGCCCTGCGGGAGGTGCGCAATGAAGCAATCCCTGCGCGCAAAACGTATGGCGAAACATCATCGCCGTTTGAATCAGGTACCCAAAGTTAATCTTGTCTCCTTGATGGATATTTTTACCATTCTGGTATTTTTCCTATTGGTAAATTCGGGCGATGTAGAAGTGCTGCAAGCCGACAAAAGTATTAAGTTGCCAGCCTCTGTATCCCAACAAGTGCCAGAAAATAATTTGTTGGTTGTGGTGAGCGCGACCGATGTGGTGGTGGGTGGTCGCAGTGTAGGCAAGGTGACCGAGCTGCTCGCGAGTACAGAGGATAAATTTGTTCCGCTCGAAACCGAATTGAAATATCTGGCGCAAAAAGCGGGTCCGTTGAAAGAAGAGGATCAGCTGACAGGTCGCCCGGTGACGATTATGGCAGACCAGAAGCTGCCGTACGCCATGTTGAAAAAAATCATGGCAACTTGTGCCGCAGCAGAATATCGCGATATTTCACTCGCTGTGACCCAGTTGGAAGTGGGTGCTGATGAGATCAGTACCGCAGCGGGGGGAGGCTGATATGGCCAGTGTCGCGCTGTTTAATTTGGAGCTGCCCTGGAGTTCGTCAATTGATGACGATAAGCGGTTCAACAAAATCCTGCTCGCATTCTTAATCGCTATGCTGGTCGTAAGTGCGGTAGTGACTATCATCAACCTACCTGAAGTCACTCGCGCGGAAAAAGAAAAATTGCCGCCGCAGTTGGCGCGTGTGGTCTTGGAAAAACAGGAGTTACCGCCGCCTAAACCCTTAGAGCCGCCCAAACCGGAAGAGAAAAAACCTGAGCCTAAACCTGAGGATAAAAAACCTGACCCCAAGCCGGTTGAAAAGCCGAAAGAGCCAGTAAAAGCACCGCCCAAACCCTCTCTCGAAAAAGCGCGCGAGCAAGCCGAGAACAGCGGTGTTATGCAATTTAAAGATGATCTCGCTGAAATGCGCGAGATGATGCAAACCTCTGCGGTGGAGACGGCGGCAACGACGGTCACTAACAGCACCGGCGAAGCAGCACAGATCGATCGTGCGATGATCACTAGCGGTGCCAAGGTGGCCAGTGGTGGCATCAATACCGCAGCCCTGAGTCGCGATACGGGCGGTGTAGCGTTGTCGGGCCGTGAAACTACCAAAGTAAAAAGTGGTTTGGCGGACGGCACCAAAAAAGCGGGTCAGGCTACCGCAGGTAATAGCAATGGAGCGGGTGGCGCGGCGCGCAGTGAAGAAGAAATTCGCAAAATCATGGAGCAACACAAGGGCGCTATCTATTCGATATACAACCGCGCTCTGCGCCAGAATGCGGCGCTTGAGGGTAAGATGGTAGTCAAGATAGTGATCGACCCCAACGGCAAAATTGTTGAGGCGAGTCTGGTGTCGAGTGAATTGGGCGATAAAGACCTTGAGACGAAGATACTGCAGCGCATCAAGCTCATCACTTTCCCTGCCTCCAATGTGGCGCGCACTACGTTGAATCAGACCTTTGACTTCCTGCCGCAGTGATACCTGCCTCACAAAACCCCCGATTCGTTGGGGGTTTTTATTTTTGTCTCCCCATTAATTTTCACCGGCCCAATAATTTTGGACGAAAGGCGCATAAAGCATTGAAACCGGTTACATTATTATGGATAATGCAATCCGCTAAGGTCTTTTTATTCAATGCTATTTGTTGGTAATCGGTTACAGTTTTTTGCTTTTTAGCGAAATACCGTTACGCAGTGTTACCGGCAGTTGTTAGTGATGAATTGCTAAGCCGTAGCCCGCTGTTGTGTTTTTTTCGCCCCGGTTCGCCGGGGTTTTTTATTTGCGCCCTGTGTAATCCTCCCGCAAAATGCCCCTGTCACATCAGCCGCAATCAATCCGATCATTACTTTTCTCGCCAGGGGCGGCGCTGCGAATTGGGAATCCTTATGACACAAGCATTGCGTGCGGCGGCCAGTCGCCTTGAACACTGGATCAAACATGATGCCCTGCCACTTTGGTTGGCGCGCGGCATTGAACCAAACACCCAAGCTAACTACGAGCGACTAACACCTTCGGGCGTGCCTGATCTGGAGTCCAGTACTCGCGTGCGTGTACAGGCGCGGCAAGCGTTTTTCTTTGCCGCCGCCTATCATCGCGGCTGGTGTCCTGAAGGCAAAGTGGTTGCCAAAAATTTGCTCGCGTTTGTCCAAAAAACAGCGTCCCACCCAACGGCGGGTGGCGGTTACACACATTTGCTTAACAAAAATTTTGTGGTGGTGGATACCAAACAGGATCTCTACGACCACGCCTTCTTTTTGCTCGCCAACGCCTGGTGCTACCGCGCGTTTGGTGAAGAATCCTATCTGCAGGAAGCCGATAAATTAATTGCCCATTTGGATGCGCGTTTTGGTTCCGCAGTAGGCGGTTGGATTGAAGGCGATTACGATTATGCCTGCCGCCGCCAAAATCCGCACATGCATTTATTTGAAGCTTTTCTTGCGCTTTATGATGCAACTAATGATGCAAAATATTTGGCGCGCGTCGGTGAATTATTTGCGCTCTTCCAAACGCATTTTTTCGATGCAGAACACGGGGTGTTGTTTGAGTTTTTTGATGACAACTGGGTGCGTTTGCCCAACGCCAAAGGCGATACGGTTGAGCCAGGCCATATGATGGAGTGGGTGTGGTTGCTCGATTGGTATCACCGCCGTACGGGACGCCCCGTTGCGCATTACACCAAAGCACTCTACGCCCGCGGTTTGGCAATCGGCATGGATAAATCCGGTTTGTTATTTGATGCGGTTAGCTTCACTGGCGAAGTAATTGACCCGAACAAGCGTTGCTGGGGAATTACGGAATTAATTAAAGCGAGTTTAGTGCAAATCCGCGACGGTAATTCAGATGCTGAGGCAATTGCAGTTAAAGGCGTAGACGATTTATTTAACTATTATCTCTGCGCATCAACACCAGGTTCTTATGTTGACCAGCGCGGCGCCAATGATGAGGTGGTAGTGGATGTTGCTCCGGCAAGTACGCTCTATCATTTAATCGTAGCGGCGATGGAATTGATTGATCATTTTGAGCTGGCAGCACAGCAGTAGCATAAGGCCGCCCGCCGGGTCATTGTGTCAGTAGTAGTAAGTCGTAGCCAATGTCACCCAAATGCCGTTGTTCTGTTTCCAAATCTGCCTGGGTTAGTGGATGGTCTTCTATCCATTTAGCGGGCAGTATTAATTTTATTTTTTTGCCATCGACTTTGACGGTAATAGTTGGTAACCCCTCTTTAATTTTTCCGCGATGAAAAATTGCCGCCATGCGCAATAAAATGGCAAGACGCACCAAATCGGTATTATCGAGCGGAAAACTTTTTGCGGGGAAGCGTTTGCGATGTGCGAGGACCAGCGCGGCGAGTTGGGTTTGCTCGGCGCGCGAGCAACCGGCGAGATCGACGTTTTGCACAATATACGCCGAGTGTTTGTGATAATCGTTGTGCGCAATATCCAAACCGACTTGATATAAGCGCGCCGCCCAGCCAAGTAATTTGCCAGCGTCATCGGTCGTAAGCTGCCAACTTTGTGCCACTTGTTTTAATAAATTGAGCGCGGTTTTTTCAACCGCGATGGCCTTATCCATATTGACATGGAAGCGCGCGGCCAAGGCATCGACACTCGCCTGGCGAATATCGTGATTTTCCAAACGGCCTTTTTGGTCAAACAATAAACCTTCGCGCAGCGCCCATTCAGCAGCGACCATTTGTTTAAGTTCAAGTGCATCAAACAAGGCGCTCAACACAATAACACCACCGAGAAAAACCGGCTGGCGATCTTCCGACAAACCGGTAATCTGCGCGTCCAGTTTGCCGTGATGTAAATAGATCGACATAATTTTTTCGAGCGAATCCTGCGTGATGG
>NZ_JBRFPI010000305.1:0-5628 GCF_053579595.1 Cellvibrio sp. | reverse complement strand
TTGATTGCCGGTATTGCGATTGCCGAGAAAAAGCCCGAGTACGGTGCTCTGGGGGTGGGAGCGTTGGCTGTTGGATCACAGGCATGGAAAGCGAAATACGGTCGCTCCCATGAATTGGAGTCCGACGAAGTGGGCATGAAGTACATGGCCAAAGCGGGCTACGATGCGCAAGCGGCAGTTGAGCTGCAGGAAATTTTTGTGAAGTTATCGGAAGGTAAAAACGCCGGATTTATCGAAGGCCTGTTTGCCAGCCATCCACCCTCACAAGAGCGCGTAAGCAAAAATCGCCAACATGCGGCTAAATACCCGGGCGGTGTGCGCAATAAAGAAGCCTTCCAGCGTGCCATGGCGCAAGTGACCAAAGATAAAAAAGCCTACGCCAATTATCAAAAAGCGCAGAAGTTGGCGGGCGAGAAAAAATATATCGATGCACTCGTCTACGTTGACCAATCCATCGCCCAGCAACCGAAAGAAAATTTATTCTGGGAGATGAAAGGCCAACTGCTGTTGCAGCAGGATAAAACCACTGAAGCTGTTGCGGCATTGGATCGCGCGGTACAGGCCAACCCGAAATATTTTAAACCCTATGTATTTCGCGGAATCGCCTACAGCCAATTGGGTAAAAACGATATGGCGGAGAAAGATTTGCTTACCGGCCAGCGCTATTTACCCACGCAAATTGCTGCCTACTATTTGGGTGAAGTCTCACTTGCTAAAGGTAATCGAGCGCAAGCGCAGCAATATTATCAACAAGCTGCGCAAGGCGGTGGCGAAATTGGCCAAGCTGCCAATGCCAAATTAGGCAAATTGCAGTAATTCATTTTTCTGCAACACAATTTGTATCACAACAATAAAAACACGGCGGCGATTAACCCTTTGCGTATAATCGCCGCCACAAAATCTTAATAAAAAATCCAACACATGAATAACATCCCTGCATCCGCATCACCCAATCCTGTCGTTCGCTGGCTCGATGCCATCGCTGAATTTACCGGCACCACCACTGCCTGGCTCACCGGCATTATGGTGATCATTGCCTGCATAGTCGTCGGCCTGCGCCATTTATTCGGTATAGGTTCCATCGCGCTGCAAGAATCAGTGACTTATATGCATGCCGCCGTATTTATGCTCGGCGCCGCCTATACGTTAAAAAATGATGGCCATGTGCGCGTGGATATACTGCATAAAAAAATGTCGCCGCGCGCGCGCGCCTGGGTAGAGGTGTTGGGTAGTTTGTTATTCACGTTACCGCTGATGATTTTTATCGGCTGGGGCAGCCTGGAGTTTGTGCAGGAAAGTTGGCGCATTGGTGAGGGTTCGACTGATTCCGGTGGTATCGGCGGCGTGTATTTATTAAAAAGTTTATTGCCGTTAATGGCATTGAGCGTGAGTTTGCAAGCTATTGCTGAATTACTGCGCAGTCTTTTGGTACTGATGAATGTGACACCTGCAAATGGAGTTGATGCGCAGGAGCAACCATCATGCTAATTGAATTAATTCCGCTGTTTATGTTTGCTGCCATCTGCATTTTTTTAATGCTGGGATATCCGGTTGCTTTTACGCTGGGCGGCGTTGCCTTGGGATTTGCTGCGCTGGGTATTGTTGGCGGTATTTTTGATCCGAATTTATTAAAAAGTTTTCCATCGCGCCTCTACGGCATAATGAATAATTACACGCTGGTCGCGGTGCCGCTGTTTGTATTTATGGGTACGGTATTGGAAAAGTCTCGCCTTGCTGAAGATCTGTTGGCGAATATGACTAAAGCCTGCGGCCGCTTGCCCGGTGGTTTGGGAATTTCGGTGATTGCCGTAGGCGCAATGCTGGCAGCGAGTACCGGCATTGTCGGCGCGACTGTAGTGACTATGGGTTTGATGTCACTGCCGCTCATGATCAAACGCGGCTATGCACCAAGTTTTGCCTGCGGCACTATTTGTGCGACGGGAACGCTCGGGCAAATTATTCCACCCTCCATTGCATTGGTATTATTGGGCGACGTGCTCTCCAGCGCTTACCAGCAGGCGCAATTAAAGCTCGGTGTGTTTAATCCTAAAACCATTTCAGTGGGCGATTTATTTGTAGCTGCCATAGTGCCCGGTTTAATGCTGGTTGTGCTTTACATGCTCTATGTATTTTTTACCGCTTTTTTTCGCCCGCAGATTATTCCGCGCGTAGTAATTGATGAAGAAGACCGGGTATCTTTGCCAAAACTGCTACTGAGTTTGCTGCCGGTGCTATTACTGATCGGTCTGGTATTGGGTTCGATTTTAATCGGCGCCGCAACACCAACTGAAGCTGCCGGCGTGGGTGCGCTGGGCGCTTGCTTACTGGCGTTGTGGAAAAAACAATTTAATATTGTACGCTTGCGCGAAGTCTCGCGCTCTACCCTGCAAATCAGCACCATGATTTTTATGATCCTGATCGGCGCATCACTGTTCTCATTAGTGTTTCGCGGCTTCGGTGGCGAAGAATTAGTACACAGCTTTTTCAGCCAGCTGCCCGGTGGTGTTTTCACCGCGGTACTGCTTGTCATGCTGGTAATGTTTGTGTTGGGCTTTATTCTCGATTTTATCGAAATTATTTTTGTCGTAGTACCGATCGTCGGCCCGGTATTGCTCGCCATGGGTGTAGATCCCATTTGGTTGGGCATTATGATCGCGGTGAACCTACAAACCTCATTTCTCACCCCACCTTTTGGTTTTGCATTGTTTTATTTGCGTGGAGTAGCGCCCGCGAGCATCAAGACCAGTGAAATATATCGCGGTGTGATTCCTTTTATCGCGCTGCAATTATTATTGCTGTGTGCAATGGCGCTTTGGCCGGGCTTGGTGACTTGGTTGCCGGAGCAGATGTAACACATTTTTTAACAACTCCGTCCACACCAATATGCGACGATTTACGCTGTATATCGGTTAATCACAATGCCGAATTTACTCTGTGTCGTTAATGTGATGCGAATCTCATTAACGTCGCAGCTTGCCGTGTTTTCAGTTTCGATTCAGTTAATCCAACACAAACTTGCCGCTTTCTGGTTTAGCCGCAGTCATTGCGCTAAGCAGGGAATTTTCATTTATCACAGGGAGAATTTTATGTTACCTCTACTACGTTTCAGTGCAGCCATAACTGCACTCACCCTCGCTGCGTGCGGTGGCGGTGGTGATGACAAACCCGCAAGCCGTTCCAGCGCTGCATCTATTAGTTCAATGACTGCCAGTTCAATCGCGATTAGCTCGGCAGTAGCCAGCTCGTTGACGACGAGTGCGGTACCTTCTTCGATGGCATCATCAACAGCACTTTCATCAGTAGCACCATCGTCAACTGCAGTTTCATCGAGCTCAGCTTCCACCGCAGCGGTTGTGGTAAAAATTAACGGCACTATTAATGGTTTCACCGCCGAAGGCGATGCCAGTACGCTGGATGAAAACCAGGTGCAAGTCACTGTGCATCTTCTGGATAAAAATGAGCAAGTGTTGGCAAGCACCTCACCTATCGCTAGCGACTACAGCAACAGCGATGAGTTGCGCTTCAGCGCAGATCTGAGTGGTGCTGGTGCTACCAGCATTGCAGTGAATGTCAGCGCACCGGGCTACACCTCTTTTGCGCGTAAACTCGATGCAGAAAATCAAATTAATCTGGATGCAAAACTGCAAGCAGTTCCAGTACAAACTGTAGTGGCTGGCACCGCGACTACAGCATCCGGTCTGGAGTTATCCGGTTTTAATATTCAGGTCAGCGCTGATGACGATCAACAGAGCAATAGCCTGCTGATTAACATCCCGCAATCACTATTGCCCGATGACACCAGTTCATTAGATGTTGCGGTGCGCACCTTTGATCCCAATAGTCCTGAAGATGCTGAATTTTTCCCGGGCGCCTACGCGGACTCTGATGGTAATCAATTAGCCTCGGTTGGTTTTAATTTTGCCGAAATCAAAACCAATAACAATGAAACGCTGGTGACGGCAATGCGCAAAGCGCGTCAGCAAAAAATAGCCAAAGCCGGTGGCAACCAGAAAGCTATTGCGGAAGAACCCGTGCTGATTAATTATCAAATCCCGCCGCAAAGTTGTGCACTTCTGGAAAGTTTGGGCGATAGCGCGCCTAACCAGTCTGGTTTTCAAATCCCGGTTTATACCTACAATCCCGCCAGTGGTCTGTGGGATTTGATTGGCCAAGGCACGCTGTACAATGAAGCGGCTCAGCAGGTTCCCGCAACGCAAACGGCATTTAATTGCACTACTGAAACATTCACTCTGGAAATTCTGGTTGGCAATGGCATTTTCCAGCGCCAATGGTGGAATCTGGATTATCCGCTGGCGTTTAACCAACCTACGGATTACTGCGCAAACATCCAACTAAAAAATCCTGATGGCCAAACACTCACCGGTATCAATGGTTTTGTGATGGATAACGATGACAACTTTAATTTCGCTTCAAGTTTTTTCACGACTAATAGCAATGGAAATGCCAGCATTCGCATCGCCCAATCCAATATGGCTCCCGATTTGGAAGCTGAAGTTATTTTCTTTGATGAAAGCGAATTTGGTTATGTCACCCATAAGGTCACACTCTCAACCAATTGTGTTAATAGCCCCGTGCAGCAGTTAGTTCTAACACGTCCGCAGCTGTGTGAAGTGAGCGGCAACTTTGTCTATGAAAGTGGTGCGCCGGTCAATCGCAATTTTGTCTACGGATTTACTGGCCAAAATTCGTCGGTATTTGGTTTTGATTTTACGACCAGCAACACTCAAGGAAATTACCGCCTCAACCTGCCCTGCGGTGGCGAGTACACTATTTTGAATTTTGCTGCATTGATCGCGCAGCCTGATGAAGAACCAATGCAGGTTACACGGATAGATGGCAATCTCGATTCTGATGAGTTGAGTGATAACGGCGCTCAGGTAGTAATGAAAACCGAAGTGATTAAACACAGCCAACCCGTAGTTACCGGCATGTATGATCCTGCAACTAAGGCTCTAACCCTGATGGCTTACAGCAACTTTGATACTTTCCCTATGAGTGCACAAGTCAAAGTAAAAAGTCTGGACGGTGCAACCACAGTGCAAAGTTTTAGCGGAAATTTCACAGTAGATACCAGCGGTGAGGACGAGGAAATGCCGTTTTATTTCATGGGCAATTTAATTCGCACCATCGACTTACCCGCGACTGATAGCGGCTATTTACTTGAAATTACCTTTGTCGATGCACTCGGCAAAACCTGGACAGCAGTGCCAGGTGTAGTGGGTGTTCTGTAGTTTCAGTCATAGAGTCAATATAGTTAAGTAACTCTAAAACGACTGTGCCGATGGTACAGTCGTTTTTTTATTCAGCGGCTATACTTGCTGAAATCTTGAGGAGTTCACATGCAGACTTTCGCCAGCCATCCAAGCGGCACAATCGCCTTGCAAACCATCACCATGCCCGCTGATACCAATCCCTTTGGTGATATTTTTGGTGGTTGGGTGATGGCGCAGATGGATATCGCAGGGGCGATTCATGCCAATGAAGTCTCGCAAGGTAGAGTGACTACAGTGGCGGTCAGCAGTATGGTGTTTATGCGGCCGGTGCCCGTGGGCGCGATTATCTGTTGTTACACGACCACGTTACGTATCGGCAACACGACCCTTCGTG
>NZ_JBRFPI010000304.1:0-5645 GCF_053579595.1 Cellvibrio sp. | reverse complement strand
CGGTCAGTACACCGTCCACATCCAGCAATAAAAGTTTGATGCGGGCGGCGCGTTCGCGCAATTCAGGGTTCATGCGGTAATTCCGTTTTTAGATAATACCTGCACGCAGCAGGTCATTGATTTTTACGACACCCACCAGCGCCTTTTGTTCGTTGGTGATGAGTAATACGTTAATTTTTGCCTGTTCCATCAATGCCAGTGCTTCGGCGGCCAGCGTATTTTCGCGCAGCATTTTGGGGTGGATGTTCATCAGCTCACCGACTTTGGCGGTGCGGATATCAACACCTTTGTCGATACTGCGGCGCAAGTCACCGTCGGTAAATATGCCGAGTAAATCACCCTCCGGGTTCATCACGGTGGTCATGCCAAAGCCTTTTTCTGACATCACCATCAGCGCGTCCAGCATAGGCGTGTCGGGTGCTACGCGCGGAATGTCATCACCGCTATGCATCACATCCGCAACGCGCAATAAAAGTTTGCGCCCGAGCGCGCCACCAGGGTGGGAGAAGGCAAAATCTTCCGCAGTAAATCCGCGTGCTTCGAGTAAGGCAATCGCCAACGCATCGCCCATTACCAAAGTGGCAGTGGTACTGGAGGTGGGGGCGAGATCGAGCGGGCAGGCCTCAAATACAACACTGATATCGAGATTAACTTCAGCGATTTCGCCAAGGGTTGATTGCGCATTAGCGCTCATGCTGATGATTTTGATTCCGGCGCGCTTGAGCAGCGGCAGCAAGGTGACGATTTCGCTGGATGTGCCTGAGTACGAAATGGCGAGCACAATATCATTTTTGGTGATCATGCCCAGATCGCCATGGCTAGCTTCGCCCGGGTGCACAAAAAAAGCGGGTGTGCCGGTGCTGGCGAGGGTGGCGGCGATTTTTTTGCCGATATGACCGGATTTGCCCATGCCTGTCACTATCACACGGCCGGAACAATTAAGGATGAGTTCACAGGCCGCAGTGAATTGGCCATCGATACGTGCACTCAGCGCCGAAACTGCTTCGGCTTCCAGGCGGATGGTGCGCAAGGCGGAGCTGACATAGTCAAAAGCAGCCATAAAACACTTCCAAAATAACGGTTTACGCCAGTGATGGCGGTATAAGGTGGGGCATTATAACGGGCAGACCGGGCAAGGCGAGGGATGTTTGTGACTTTTTTCCCCGTGTGCGAGATATGGTGGCGCGGATGTAAATGGTATAGTGCGCGCCGCAAACCTGCTCACCGCGTCTCCGGTTTAATAAACCGCCACATCCAATAAGCAACGCATAAAGAATGGCACCATAAGGAATTCGCGCTGTCTGAGTTTCGCTATAAGGCCATCTCTGACTTACTGACTACACATCAATTAATGGAAGGTTCTACGATGAAATATTTGCTCACCAAAGTCTCTGGTGTTGTTTGCGGCTTAACCATGCTGCTGGGTACCAGTGTTATGGCGCAGGCACCTGCGGTGGCTGCAACGCAATCCCCGCAAGCGATTGTGGAATCTGTTGCGCAAAAGTTATTCGATCTGGTTAAGGTAAAAAATACGGAAAAAACCGCTGACGACGCCTACTATGCACAAGTTGAAGGGGCGCTCAATGATGTTGTGAATTTTCCATTTATCTCTGCATCCGTGATGGGGAAAGCTTACAAACAAGCTACGCCGGCACAGCGCCAGGCGTTTCAAAAAGTTTTTAAAGATGGCATGGTAAAGTCACTTGCCAAGGGTGTGCTGAGTTATGCAGATAGCAAGGTGACAATTGCCGGCGTCAACGAAGTTAATCCTGCCCGTCATATCGTGAAGCAGGAGGTAGCTATAGAAGGGGCTTCGCACAAGTTGGATTACACCATGCGCAAAGAAAAATCGGGCGAGTGGAAATTGATCAATGTTGTGCTCAATGGCGTTAATTTGGGCCAATCGTTCAGCGGCCAATTCAAGGCTAGCCTCAAAAAGTACAACGGCGATATCGACAAAGTGATCGCAAACTGGTTAGCAGATGCCTAAGCGTTCCAGCAACTATTGAATCGTGCGTCAAACCCCGGCCAAGTGCCGGGGTTTTGCTTTATGGGACAGGGTTTATACATGAGGGTTTATGGGTGCGATACGGGCGACATTCCGGTAAACTGCGCGCCTTATTTACTTATCGCTATATTATGTCTGCGTTTGCGGCGGGCATAGTTGGCCTGACTTCCCTATCGAGTAATCTATGCAAGCTGAACAAATCAAAGCGCTGATCGAAAACCAAATCCCCGATTGCGATGTGAAATCTGTAGATGTAATGGGCGACCATATCGGTCTGGTGGTTGTGAGCCCTGCATTTGCAGGCCTGACCCCCGTTAAAAAGCAGCAGTTGGTGCTGTCTACCCTGAGTGCGCAATTCGCTGACCGCAGTATCCACGCGGTGGATTACATTAAATCTTTCACACCTGAACAGTGGATACAACAGCAACAACAGCAGTAATACCTTCATTTCGCAGGCACTGGCATAAGCCGGGTCGGCATTTATTTTCTTTTTTGTTTTCAGGGTTGTGATGGATAAGTTTTTGATTGCGAGCGGCGGGCCGCTCACGGGTGAATTGCGTATTTCCGGCTCCAAAAATGCAGGCCTGCCACTTTTGGCGGCCGCTATTTTGGCTGATGGCGAAGTGCGTTTAAGCAACGTTCCCCATTTAAAAGATATGACCACCATGGTGCAGCTGCTGCGCACTTTGGGTTTGACGATTGAGATTCAGGGCGAGCACGTTGTTATTGTTGATCCTAATACAATTAGTTCTTACACCGCCTCTTACGAGCTGGTCAAAACCATGCGCGCCTCGATCCTGGTGCTCGGGCCTTTGCTGGCGCGTTATGGTGAAGCCAATGTGTCTTTCCCCGGCGGCTGTGCAATCGGTTCGCGCCCGGTGGATATCCACCTGCGCGGTCTTGAGGCGATGGGCGCAACCATTGAAATTGATGGCGGTTACATCCGTGCCCGTTCCAACGGTCGCTTGAGAGGCTGCCATTTCCTGATGGATATGGTCACCGTTGGTGGTACTGAAAACCTGCTGATGGCCGCGGTATTGGCTGAAGGTAAGACCGTGCTTGAAAACGCCGCGCGCGAACCCGAGATTGTCGATCTCGCTAATATGCTGGTCGCCATGGGTGCAAAAATCGAAGGCATTGGCACATCCAGCCTGACCATTTTCGGTGTCGAAAAATTGAATGGCTGTGAATACAGTGTGATGCCTGACCGGATCGAAACCGGTACCTATTTGGTAGCTGCTGCGGCAACGCGCGGCAAAATCAAGCTGACTCATACTCGCGCCGACATCCTTGAAGCGGTAATTTTGAAATTGCAGGAAGCGGGTGCCGATATCACCGTGGGTGAGGATTGGATCGCGCTGGATATGCACGGCAAACGCCCCAAAGCCGTGAGCTTGCGCACCGCACCTTACCCGGCATTCCCCACCGATATGCAATCGCAATTTATGGCGATGAATGCCGTCGCTGAAGGTGTGAGCCATATTACCGAAACGATTTTTGAAAACCGTTTGGTGCAGGTTGCTGAATTGAACCGCATGGGCGCGCACATCGAACTCGAACACAACACCGCTATTGTCACTGGTGTCGAGCGTTTGAAAGCGGCGCCGGTGATGGCGTCGGACCTGCGCGCTTCTGCAAGTCTGGTCATTGCCGGTTTGGTAGCTGACGGCGAAACCCTGATCGACCGTATTTACCACATTGATCGCGGTTATGAAGCTATTGAACAAAAATTCCAAAGCCTGGGTGCCAGTGTGCGCCGCGTAAAAGGTTCATAAAAGGTGGATGCCATGAGCCAAACCCTGACCATCGCGCTCACCAAAGGGCGCATTCTGGAAGAGACATTACCGCTGCTTGCAGCTGCAGGTATTGAACCGCTGGAAGATATGGAAAAAAGCCGCAAGCTGGTATTTGAAACTACCCAGCCGGGCGTGCGCTTATTATTGTTGCGCGGTGCGGATGTTCCCACTTACGTGCAATTTGGTGCGGCGGATATGGGCATCTCTGGCAAAGATACGTTGATGGAAAATGGCGCGGAAGGTTTGTACGAGCCGCTCGATTTAAATATCGCGCGCTGCAAATTAATGACCGCCGGTGTAAAAGGCGAGTCACTGCCTGCTGGCCGCATTCGCGTCGCCACCAAGTATGTGAATATCGCTAAACAATATTACGCATCGCAAGGTCGCCAGACGGACATCATCAAGCTTTATGGTGCTATGGAGCTAGCGCCGATTATGAATTTGGCCGATGAAATTGTGGATATTGTCGATACTGGCAATACCCTGCGCGCAAATGGTTTGGAACCACGCGAATTTATCGCGGATATCAGTTCCCGTTTGATCGTCAATAAAGCCTCGATGAAAATGAAGCACGTGCAAATCCAAACCATCATCGATCATATCGCTACCGCAGTAGTGGCCGATTAATTTTCTATACCATCGATTGCAAATGCCAATGGGTATTTGCAGTCGATAGGCTGCATGATCAACCTGTTATTTTTTTAGTTCACATTGTTATTGTTTTTTTAAAAGAGAATTCCATGTCTGAATCTATCATCACCCGTTTGGATGCAAGCCAAAGCGATTTTAATCAGCGCCTTGATCAATTGCTTGCGTGGGAGTCGGTAAGCGATACCCGCGTTGTCTCAGTGGTCGGTGATATTTTGCATCAAGTAAAAACGCGCGGTGATGCAGCCGTAGTGGAGTTCACTAATAAGTTTGATCGCCGCACAGCTCAGAGTGTTAACGACTTTGTGGTCACTCCTGCGCAGTTACAACATGCATTGACGCAAATCAGTGCCGAGCAGCGTGCTGCGCTGGAAATTGCCGCTGAGCGTATCCGCAATTATCACCAGCACCAATTGCAAAGTTCCTGGCGCTATACCGAAGCCGATGGCACTGTGCTCGGCCAACAAATTTCGGCGATGGAGCGTGTGGGTTTGTATGTTCCCGGCGGCAAAGCGTCTTATCCATCATCGGTGTTGATGAATGCAATTCCTGCGAAGGTTGCCGGTGTTGATGAATTAACTATGGTGGTGCCTGCACCCGATGGTGAAATCAGCCCCATGGTGTTGGCAGCGGCAGCAATCGCCGGTGTCGATACCGTCATTACTATTGGTGGTGCGCAAGCGGTTGCGGCACTCGCTTACGGAACTGAAACCATTACCAAAGTCGATAAAATTGTTGGTCCCGGTAATATTTATGTCGCTACTGCCAAGCGCGCGGTATTTGGTCAGGTGGCGATTGACATGATTGCTGGCCCGTCAGAAATTTTAGTTGTATGTGATGGTTTGACGGATCCCGATTGGATCGCAATGGATTTGTTTAGCCAAGCCGAACATGACGAGCAAGCACAATCGATTTTGTTGTGCCCTGATGCTGATTATTTGGATAAGGTCGAGGAGTCGATCAAGCGTTTATTGCCGACACTTGCGCGTGAAAGTATTGCAAGTGTGTCGTTAAAAAATCGTGGCGCGCTAATTAAAGTGGCCGATATGGAGCAGGCAATCGCGGTGAGCAATCGCATCGCGCCAGAGCATTTGGAATTATCGGTTACCGATCCGGAATCGCTATTGCCGCAGGTGCGTCACGCGGGAGCCATTTTTATGGGACGGTTTACTCCAGAAGCCCTCGGTGATTAT
>NZ_JBRFPI010000303.1:0-5665 GCF_053579595.1 Cellvibrio sp. | reverse complement strand
ACCGGAACCGGTTGGGGCGGCGCCAGCATTGCTGTGAAGGCCGTGAAACCGCAACTGGATAAGCGCGCACTGCAAGGCTTTGTGGAGGCCGATGGTTATATCGCCATTGAAGCCGAGCACTACCAACGCCAAGGCAACAACCGTGAATTGCGCTGGGAGAAAATCCCCGAACACGGGCGCACCTTGTCATCCATGTCGGTCTACCCGATTACCGACAAAAGCTTTACTGATGTAACGGCAGCACCCTATCTTGAATACGATTTTTATAGCCAGAGCAGCGGCGAGCTCAAGATTGAGGGATTATTCGCACCCAGCTGGCCATTAATGCCCGGGCGCGGTTTGCGTTACGCTGTTGCGATTGATAGCGAGCCTGCGCAAATTGTGGACCTGACCGCTGATATGAGCGCACCGGCATGGGAAGAAAGTGTGCGCAGTGATGTACGCCGAAGCATTACCAAACATAGGATCGATAAATCCGGCGCACATAGATTGCGTATTTACAGCCTTGACCCCGGCGTAACCTTGCAAAAAATTCTGATTGATACCGGCGGACTTTTGCCCAGCTATTTGGGGCCAGAGGAGAGCCGACGATATTAAAACTTTTTAATAACCACCAGCAGTAGAGATGCCGTTGAATGAAAATTGTTGATGCGAAAGTGATTGTCACCTGCCCCGGCAGAAATTTTGTCACACTCAAGATTACTACTGATCAAGGAATTTATGGCATCGGCGATGCGACTCTCAACGGCCGCGAAAAAAGTGTGGTCTCTTATCTGGAGGATTATTTAATTCCCGCACTTATTGGTCGCGACCCGCAACAAATTGAAGATATCTGGCAATTTTTTTATCGCGGCGCCTATTGGCGTCGCGGGCCAGTGGGCATGACGGCACTTGCAGCAATTGATGTAGCACTCTGGGACATTAAAGCCAAACTGGCGAATATGCCACTCTATCAATTGCTCGGCGGAAAAAGCCGCGAGCGCATCCTGACTTACACCCACGCGAACGGCAAAGATCTGGATTCCACACTCGATGCCGTGCGCAAAGCGAAAGAAAAAGGCTATCAAGCGATTCGCGTGCAATGTGGCATTCCCGGTATCGAAAAAACCTACGGCGTTGCCAAAAGCGAAAAAAGTTATGAGCCTGCGGATTCGGATTTGCCGTCCACCGAAGTTTGGTCAACCGAAAAATATTTGAATTTTATCCCCGAAGTATTTGCACAAGTGCGCAAAGAGTTTGGCAGCGAGATTCATCTGCTGCACGATGTGCATCATCGCTTAACACCGATTGAAGCCGCGCGCTTGGGTAAAGATTTGGAACCCTATCGCCTGTTCTGGATGGAAGATGCAGTACCGGCGGAGAATCAGGAATCGTTTAAATTAATTCGCCAACACACCACCACGCCGCTCGCGGTGGGCGAAGTATTTAATTCGATTCACGACTGCCGCGAACTTATTCAGAACCAATTAATTGATTACATCCGCACCACCATTGTCCACGCAGGTGGCATCAGTCACGTGCGACGCATCGCCGATTTTGCCAGCTTGTTTCATGTGCGCACCGGCTTCCACGGCGCAACGGATTTATCACCCGTGTGCATGGGCGCCGCGCTGCATTTTGATTATTGGGTCCCCAACTTTGGTATCCAGGAACATATGGCGCACAGCGCGCAAATGGATGAAGTTTTCCCACACTCCTATCAATTCGAGCGCGGCTTTTTTACACCGGGTGACACACCCGGTCACGGTGTGGACATCGATGAAAAACTCGCCGCGAAATATCCCTACAAGCGTGCGTGCCTGCCTGTGAATCGGTTGGAAGACGGAACCCTCTGGCACTGGTAAGATCCGGGTTGGCAAGATAACAACGACACAACCCATAACGAGACAATAACTATGACAAACCAACACCAATTCCTGACCGCCAGTGTTATCGCTGGCTGCCTGCTAATCGCTGGCTGCCAGGAAAAATCGGCTCCGGCCGATACCGCAGCAACATCAACAGCCGCAAGTTCAATCGCGGCAGCGCCTGCGCCTACACCGGCTGACCCAGCGTTATTTATCAGCCAGCCGCTGGTCACCGACATCTACACGGCCGACCCATCAGCGCGCGTGTTCAACGGCAAAATTTATATTTATCCATCGCATGATATTGAAACCGGCGTCACCACCGATGGCGAGGGCGATAAATTCGATATGAAAGACTATCGCGTCCTGTCCTATGATCCGGCCACAGGCGCAACTACCGACCACGGCGAAGCATTGAATCTAAAAGATGTGCCTTGGGCCAGCCGCCAACTCTGGGCACCCGACGCAGCAGAAAAAGACGGTAAATTCTTTTTGTATTTCCCGGCGAAAAACAAAGACGGCATTTTCCAGATGGGCGTCGCCACCAGCGATTCACCCACCGGCCCATTCAAAGCAGAAGCCGAACCGATCAAAGGCAGCTTTAGTATCGACCCAACTGTATTTAAAGATGACGACGGTTCTCACTACATGGTGTTCGGCGGCATCTGGGGCGGACAATTGCAGCGCTGGGCGAGCGGCAGTTACGTCGCTGAAGACAAATACCCCGCCAGCAATGAGCCGGCTTACAGCCCGAAAATCGCCAAGCTGAGTGATGACATGTTGCAATTCGCAGAGCCACCCAAGGATATTCAAATCCTCGATGGCGCTGGCGTCCCCCTGCTCGGCACCGACACCAATCGCCGCTTTTTTGAAGGTGCTTGGGTACACAAATTCAACGGCAAATATTATTTGTCCTACTCCACCGGCGACACCCACTTTATCGCCTACGCCATTGCCGACAACCTCTACGGGCCCTACACCCACAAAGGCATAGTGCTCACCCCGGTATTCGGCTGGACCAACCACCACTCGATTGTGCAACACAACGGCAAATGGTATTTGTTCTACCATGACTCACAACTCTCCGGTGGCCAAACGCATCTACGCAATGTGAAAGTGACCGAGCTGACGCACAATGACGATGGCACAATCAACACCATTGACACTTACCTCGACTAGACCTGCATGTAATAACGGTAAAATTAAAAAAGCCCCGGTCAGCGCACAGCTCTCCGGGGCTTTTATTTTCATAGGGAAATTGACTTTTATCTGGCTTGAGTGAATATTATTTGCGCGCCATTAATCATCCTATTCATGGTGTACTAACCTCCAATAATAACTATCCCGCGAGATAACCCCCATGCACAACTTCATCACCAAGCTGCTGAAACTATTGCCTGCAATCACCGGTATCTGCCTGATTGCACCGCTGACCAGCCACGCACAAAACACGCTAAATCCCAATTATTTTTATCTGGTTAAAGGTGAATTAATCGGTCGTAGTATTTCACTGGGCGACCCCAGCAACTGGTCTACGATGATACAAGGGCGAGAAGGCCAATCAGCCGGAGAGAAAATCAAAGTTGCCCCCATCGACTTCAAGGCTTCTGGTGATGCCATCCAACTCACTTGGGCGGCGCGCAAAAAAGTTGTCGGTAATTTCGGTCTCTATGGCAACGCCATCGACTTATCCAAATTTAAAGACGCAGCTTCACTGACGATCGACATGCGTGTCGATGTAAAACCAGACAAAGACGTGAAAATTGGCTTGAACTGCGGCTACCCCTGCCAGGCGGAGTTATCTATTAACCGCATGATCAAAAAAATGCCCAAGGGCGAGTGGTTCTCGTTGCCACTACCGCTCAACTGTTTCAAAAGCGACAACTTTGATTTAAGCAAAATTACCGGCCCCTTCACCATCGCAACTGATGGCAAATTCACCGTGAGCATCACCAATATTCGTTTGGAAAAATTACCGGAGGGGGACAAGGGCTGCGTCGAGCAACCCTGATCCAGTTAGCAGGATGAAATGATTAAGCCTTGGCGAAGTTGTTGATATTGAACTCTTCGCCGTGAGCTTGTTTATCTGCATGGTATGAAGACCGTACCAATGGACCACAGGCGGCGTGTTTGAAACCCATTTCTTCGGCGAGTTTGGTGTACTCGGCGAATTCATCCGGGTGCACGTAGCGCTCTACAGGTAAGTGATCTTTGGATGGCTGCAAATATTGGCCGATGGTGAGCATGTCGATATCGTGCTCACGCATGTGCTTCATCACTTCGATAATTTCTTCTTTGGTTTCGCCAAGGCCAACCATCAAACCCGATTTGGTCAATACATCGGGGCGACGCGCTTTGTATTGCTTGAGCAATTGCAGCGACCATTCGTAGTTCGCACCGGGACGCGCCTGGCGATATAAACGCGAGACAGTTTCCATATTGTGGTTGAACACATCGGGCGCTTCTTTTTCCAGAATGTCCAAAGCGATTTCCATACGGCCGCGGAAATCCGGAACCAAGACTTCTACTTGTAATTTCGGGCTAAGCTCGCGCGCTTCGCGGATACAGTCGGCAAAATGTTGTGCACCACCGTCGCGCAGGTCATCGCGGTCTACCGAAGTAATTACCACGTATTTCAATCGCATTTCGGCAATGGCTTCAGCGAGTTTGCGCGGTTCCTGCTCGTCGAGCGGATTGGGTTTGCCGTGGCCAACATCGCAGAAGGGACAGCGACGGGTGCAGATATCACCCATGATCATAAAGGTTGCGGTACCACCACTAAAACATTCGCCTAAATTCGGGCAGTTAGCCTCTTCACATACCGACGATAATTTATTTTTACGCAAAATCGATTTGATGCGGTCTACTTCCGGCGATGCAGGAATACGCACGCGAATCCAGTCGGGTTTGCGTTGGATTTCTTCGCGGTCGCTGGCGATAACTTTTACCGGAATGCGCTCGACCTTGTCGGCATCGCGCAGTTTTTCGCCCTGCTTGTAACGCTCGGTACGTTTGACCGGTTGCAGTTCGGGTACGAAGGTAGATACGGGTGGAAGATCTGACATACGAATCTCGTTTTGTTGGCGATAGTGCCACTAGCTCGTTGCGAGTCAGGAATACCCTTGTGAGACACGCCGTAAACCCATCCATGGGGGCTTGTCTTCGACATCCATGTCTCAGACAGTCTCACAAGGGTATTCCTGCCCCACAACTACCTATGAAGTAAATTCAGAAAATTAGATGGCGCGCATTGTACAGGTTTCATAGCCCAATTTCCGCGCAAATTCTGCGACAAGTTGGGTTTGCACATCCTCTAATGAGGGCGGATTGGGCAATAAGTCTTTCATCTGCGTCATCGCCAAGCCTTGGTAACCGCAAGGATTAATCCGCTGGAAGGGAGCAAGATCCATCGCTACGTTCAATGCCAAGCCATGAAAACTGCAACCGCGCCGCACACGTAACCCGAGCGAGGCGATCTTGTCTCCATTAACGTAAACGCCGGGAGCATCAGGCTTGGCCGCCGACTCAATCGCGTAATACGTTAAGGTCGCGACAATAGTTTGCTCGATTGAAGTCACCAGCTCGCGCACGCCGATCTTTAAGCGGCGCAGATCCAGCAACGGATAAGCCACCAACTGACCGGGGCCGTGGTAAGTCACCTGCCCTCCGCGATCACTTTGCACTACCGGAATATCACCGGGGAACAACAAGTGCTCCGCCTTGCCCGCCTGCCCTTGGGTAAAGACGGGAGGATGCTCCACTAACCACAACTGATCAGCAGTTTCCGGCGTACGCTGGTTGGTGAAGTCGGTCATGGC
>NZ_JBRFPI010000302.1:0-5672 GCF_053579595.1 Cellvibrio sp. | reverse complement strand
CTGGGCGAATGGATTTTCAGCGTGGAATTTTAGCGAGTGAGCAAGGTGTGAATACCGTCGTTAGTGCCGGTTCGCAAAGCTCTGGCGTATTAAGCAGTATGGCAAAGGCTAATGGTTATATTTGCCTGGAGGCAGAGCGGGGCACAGTACTACCGGGTGAAACGGTCACTGTTATCCCTTTCGATAGCTTTATTCGTTAATTGCGATGAGGTTTTTTTGGATTTACTGTCGCTGTTAATTGCTGCTGGTATTTTTATCGCAGCCGTTTTGTATTCTTCAGTGGGGCATGCGGGTGCCTCTGGCTATATTGCAATTATGGCGCTTGCGGGGCTCGCCCCGGAAAGTTTGAAACCGGCCGCACTTGCGTTAAATATTTTAGTCGCCACTATCGCCAGTACTAAATATATTCGTACACATGCATTTTCCTGGTCGCTGCTTTGGCCATTAATTATCACCTCTATTCCCTGCGCTTATCTCGGTGGCGGACTAACGCTTCCAGGTGATTATTACAAACCTATTCTGGGTGCTGTATTAATTTATGCGGCATTCCATTCGTTTTTAACTGCTAAAAAAGCGCCTACACAAACAATACAGGCACCAAAAAAATGGTTGCTAATGTGTGCGGGGTTAATGATTGGGTTCCTGTCTGGGTTAGTCGGTGTCGGCGGGGGAATTTTCCTGAGCCCTCTATTGTTATTTCTGCGTTGGGGTGAAACTCGCGTAATCTCGGGTGTAGCCGCAGTATTTATTTTGGTAAATTCCGTAGCAGGCTTGCTAGGGGTCATGTCCATGCATCCGGTATTACCAGAGGGCATTGGCTATTGGGCAGTTGCCGCCATATTAGGTGGCTGGTTGGGTGCGGAATTCGGCAGCAAACGTTTTAGTGCTACCGTTATTCGCCAAGTGATGGCGTTGGTATTGTTGATTGCCGGAGGAAAGATGTTTTTAGGGTGAGGCTGACTTTTTGCAGCTAACTTGTTATTTTCTCCCCATATTTTCAAGAATCACAACTCTTGGTGTAGGGCTTGGCTTTGCGTCTTTACTTTTATCACTTGAGTTATTCATTTTAAATAAAAGATCCAACCTAAGGCTACCGGCAATAATATCCAGATATCCGTCTCCGGTAACATCGGCTAATTCAAATGATGCAATACTCGCTGGTTTGGCGATAAGGTCGTGTTGAATAAAGTTCTGCTTGCCGTCATTTTCAAACCAAACCATGCTTTGTCGTTTTGGATCATTCCAATCATTCATAAAGCTGCCGGCCACTACATCCAAATCGCCGTCATTATCCATATCGCCGGCTAGTGCCAAGGCTGCTCCATAAAACCTGCCTATATCGCGGAATTTAAATGTTTTACCGTCAAGGTTTTCTAACCACTGAACGCCGTGATAAGGTTTTAAATCATTTTGGGTGTCGTAAGCATCGCCATTGGTAAACAATACATCGGTATCGCCATCCAAATCCAAATCAAGTAAACGCATACTGGTGGAGCCAAACATGGGGTGGGGTCCGCGTGCTAGTACACTTTGAGTAAATTGTTTGTTTCCTTGATTAATAAAAGCCATAAATAATTCATGCTCTTGAGAGATGAGGCTAATGAAGTCCATGTGCCCATCTTTGTTTATATCCCAAGGCATTATGTTGAGTGCACCGGTCACTTTTAATAGGGTTCGTTTTGCATGCTTGTTACCCTGATTTTCTAACCAGAATATTTCACCGCTATCTCCTCCTCCAAAGGCTGCAACCATTATGTCAAGATCAGCATCGTTATCTACGTCGATGGCTCTGACTTCTGCAATACGTCCTATGCCATCCGTAAGCAGTTCCTTGGAAAATGCACCGTCTTTTTGTTTTCTAAGTAGAAAAATTTTCCCTACCTGTTTATCGGTATACGGAAGAACGCCAATATCCCCAATAAGCATATCTTTATCAAGATCACCATCATAATCAATAATGTCGGCGTAAACCGATGTGCTGATGTCTGCAATTTTTTTCTCGTTCCATTTTCCATTCTCTTTTGATAGTAAAAATACCGCATTATTGCTCATATCACTTACTATAAAATCGGTACTTTTATCGCCATTAATCGCCGCCAATTTGATATTGGTGATCAGGGGCATAGCTTGAGTTGCGCCAACTACATGCTGTTTGAATGTCAGTCTGTCTGACGGTTTGTTGTAGGGCAGGACGGGCAAATTTTCAGGTGCAGTGCCATAGTAGAATGCCGTAATATCCCGCGTTTGATTAGCGTCTATGATTGCCTTCCCATATTTTTTTAAAGCAATTTCATTCATGGTCTCAATTATTCTTGGCCAACTTTTTTTGGGTGCAACATTAGGGTTTGGCATTGAATGGCATGAGCCGCAGTAATCCTTTGCCATACTGACAATTTGTTGAATTTTATCGTCAGATAGTGTGCCGTTGCTAGTTAACAACATCAGCGCTGAAAATAGATAACAAATGTGTTTTATATTCATAGTTAAAAGCAACGTTCGAAACCCGTCCAGCCATTGAATGTCGGTTAGGGTGGGTAATCTAGGGGATAATACGTTTACCAGCGCCGGGCGAGTTGCTCGTCACTGTCTTTGGCTGAAACCCAATAGGATTCCGGTTTGCTATCCGGATTAGGCTTCAAGGTTTCTTTTTTCCAAAAAGGGGCACTAGTTTTGAGTTTATCCATGATGAATTGAGCAGCTTCAAAGGCATCAGTACGATGCGCGCTGGATACGCCCACCAGCACTATTTGGTCACCCGGCAGGAGTTTGCCGGTGCGGTGTATTATTGTTGTGCGCTGCAACTCCCAACGTGCGCTTGCTTGCATACTGAGATTTTCCAGCATAGTTTCCGTCATGAGTGGGTAGTGTTCCAATTCAAGACTAACCAGCTGTTGTGGTGGAATAAAATCGCGGACCAGACCGCTAAATAATACGACTGCACCGCAAGTGGAATTTTTAGTAATTAACCGGTCGTATTCCTTATTTAAATCGAAGTTCTCCATTTGTACACGCACTACATTACTCATGTATACCCTTCCTATCCACCTGTCACAGGCGGAAAAAAAGCAACTTCATCACCAGCCACAATGACGGTGTCATTGCTGGCCATGGCATGATTAACGGCTATTAGTAACTTTTTTTCTAAAAATATTTTCTCCCAGTGAGGGTGTTGTTTGACAATAAACGTTTTAAGCTGATTAATGTTTTCGCCTGAAAAATCCTGGACAAACAGTTCAGCACAACCTAAGCGCTCGCGTAAGTCAGCAAAAAAACACACTTTAATCATGCGTGTGCTCCTTTTGCCAGTCACCGCTTTTTCCGCCGGATTTTTGTTCCAGATAAATACTGCTTATCTCCATGTTTTTATCTACCGCTTTGCACATGTCATAAATAGTCAGTGCTGCAACGCTTGCAGCAGTAAGCGCCTCCATTTCTACTCCCGTTTGGCCAGTGGTTACGCAGCGGCTCCGAATAAAAATGGCGCCAACAGAGACATCACACACAAAGTCTATGCTAACTTTTGATAGTGCCACCGGATGGCAGAGTGGAATTAAATCTGCAGTTTTTTTCGCGGCCATAATTCCCGCAATACGAGCTACCGCTAACACGTCGCCTTTCTTTAGACTGGCATTTTGGATCAGGCCAATGACATCGGGGCGGGTAATTACCATCGCGCTGGCTACTGCGATGCGCTTGGTGATGGTTTTATCGCTAATATCCACCATGCAGGCAGCGCCGGTTTGATCGAGGTGCGTCAACGCTGGTAGGGCGGGGTGCGCGGGTTGCTGGTTCATCGTCATATTTGTTCCGTTTATCCCCGTGTTCCGCAAGGTAGACGATCAGTCTTTTTTAAATGCGGTACAAAGTTGCATGGGCCCTGTGTGGAATCCAATTGGTATTTAATGATCTCATCCCACGCTGTTTTGCAGGCGTTAGTGGAACCAGGTAAACAAAAAATCAGCGTGTTATTGGCAAGCCCGGCAACTGCACGGGATTGAATAGTGGAAGTACCAATATGGCGATAAGATATCTGGCGAAATAATTCGCCAAAGCCTTCTACGGTTTTATCAAATAAGGGGGTCATGGCCTCAGGGGTTGAATCGCGTCCGGTAAAACCTGTCCCTCCGGTGATTAAAATCACCTGAATTTTTTCGTCGGCAATCCACTGCGAACACTGGGCTCGGATTTGATAAATATCGTCAATGACCAGAGCGCGTGTGGCGAGTTGGTGTTGTGCATCTTGTAGTCGCTCAATTAACGCCGCACCGGAAGTGTCATTGGCAATGCTGCGGGTGTCAGATACGGTCAGTACTGCAATCGCTAGCGGTAAAATATTTTCTGTGGTGTGGTGGCCCATAAATAATACACTCGCTATCTATAGAAAAATTAACCGCCAATCATGGCTAAGTGACGGGTTGAACCGGTGATCTGGTTCTGTAAATCGTGACTGACAGTTTTATGTTGTAGTGCGGCGCGCAAAAAATTCATTAGCGGTTGCGGGTCATCGCTTTGTAATAATGCGCGCATGGATTGATGTTGCTCGGCAAATAAACATAAATATAATTCCGCTTTGCTGGATACCCGAAGGCGATTGCAATCAGCACAAAAGTTTTTGCTGTAGGGCATTATCAGGCCGATAGAAGCGAGGTAATCCGGGTGGATAAACTCTTTGGCGGGGCCAGCATTAGCGTTGCGAATTTTTTGCGTCCACCCCTCACACAGCAAGCGCTGCTGAATGCTCTCACCACTTAAATGTTGGCGGGCAAAAAAATCCGCGTTGTCGCCCGTGCGCATTAACTCAATAAAACGAAGGGTAATTCTGCGGGTTTTAATAAATGCAAGAAAATCGTCCAATTCACGGGCATTCTGTTCGCGCAGTAACACAGTATTAATTTTGAGTTGTTTAAAGCCGAGGGCTTGAGCCTCATCAAGGCCCGTTAAAATGCTGCGCAACTTTCCACTGCCGGTGATCAGTTGAAACATTTCCGGACGCAAACTATCAATGCTGACATTAAGCGCATCCAAACCTGCAGCGCGCCAGCTGGCTACGTCTTTTTCCAGGCGAAAGCCGTTAGTGGTAAGTGCTACTGAGTTAATTCCTGCAACATTTTTACAGGTTTTTATGATGTCACATAAATCGCGGCGCAAGCTCGGTTCACCGCCGGTCAGGCGAATTTTCTGAGTGCCCAATAATGCAAAGGCGGTGACTAAACGACGAATTTCAATAAGACTTAAATCACCCTCCATAGAATGGCATTCGCTGCCATCGGGTAAGCAATAGCTGCAACTGAAATTACATTTTTCCGTGAGTGACAGGCGCAAATAACCAAACGTGCGCGCAAACCTATCTGTTAGTGGCGATTCAACCAGCATAAAACACCTTTCCAATCCGGGAGGCCTGTTCATTTCTAAACAGACCCATTGGCTTAATGCCATAGTCGGGATGACCTTAGGTCATTAAGCTCGGCGTTGTTTCTATAGTGGTTTCATACTAGCGGCTTTGGTTGGGTGATGTTATTGCCGTGAATGGGTGCACGATTACCACTTTGGGGGTAGTTGTGAATCCAGCGGTATGTACCTGGTTGTTAATTTTCAGTGAGTTTGTGTTAAATCAAATAGTCTGCTGATGTGATCTGATGCAAAAAATTAATAAACAAATCCAATTTTTTTAT
>NZ_JBRFPI010000301.1:0-5702 GCF_053579595.1 Cellvibrio sp. | reverse complement strand
GATGCGGCAGTCGGCCGCGTTATCGGGTACACCCTGAATAAATTTTCGATCAATTTTGAGCGTGCGCGCTGGTAATTCTTTCAGGTAGGCCATTGATGAATAGCCAGTACCAAAATCATCGACGGCAATTTCTACACCATAGTCCTGAATTTTTTGCAGGCTCTTTGCGGTGCGCTCCAAATTTTCAATCAATACTGATTCGGTAATTTCCAAACTCACGCAGCGACCGGGTACGCCGGTACTGGCGAGGTCATCAATAATGCCCTGATATAAATCTTCATCGGTAAGCAATTGGGCGCAGACATTAAACTTCATATTGAAATTATCATTGACCAATCCCTGTGCGCGCCAATTGGCCAATTGTTTACAGGCGTTGAAGCGGCTTTTGGAATCTATTTCGCTGATCAGGCCAATCTCTTCGGCGAGGGTAATAAATTCACTCGGTGGCAAAATACCGCGTTCCGGGTGATCCCAGCGAATTAAACCTTCGGCACCGCAGATTTCAAAGGTTTGTGCATCCACGATGGGTTGGTAAAACAAAATAAAGTGATCGGTGGGAATCAACGCGCGCAATTCTTTTTCAAGGCGCAGGCGCTCTTGCATTTGTGCTTGCATTAGCGAAGAAAAAAATTGGAAGTTAGCGCGGCCATCTTGTTTGGCGCGATACATGGCCATATCGGCTGCTTTGAGTAAGTCACTGGCGTTTTCGCCTGCATCCGGATAAGCGGCAATACCAATGCTGGTTGAAATAGAATGCTCGTTATTGCCGATTAAAATGGGGCGGCGCAAATCATCGAGAATTCGTTGGGCTAGCTGGCTGATGGCTTCTTGCGAATCAAAATTATGCGCGAGGATTGCAAATTCATCGCCACCCAAACGGCAGACGATATCACCTGCACGCACCACGTGAGTCAAACGGGTGGCCACCTCTTTTAATACCTGGTCACCAATAACATGGCCGAGGCCATCGTTAATAAATTTAAAGTTATCGAGGTCGAGAAATAATAGTGCGAGTTGTTCATTGTGGCGTTTAGCGCGCTGGATGGCAGCGCGCAAGCTCTCATCAAAGTAGTAACGATTGGCGAGGCCAGTGAGTGAATCATTTTCGGCCAATGCGCGTAACCGCTGATGGCTCTCTTGTAGTTGTCGCTCCAGCACATGGCGTGCACGCGCGTGGGTGATGGCGCGAGTTAAGTGTTTATGGGCAATTTCGGATTTGAACAAGACATCCTGTGCGCCAGCTTCAATAAATTCGCGCTCCAGATCATCATCGGCACTGGCGCCAGTGAGAATAATAATGGCAGCGTGATGGTGGGGATGTTTATTGAGGAGTTGCAAAACCTCCATGCCATCGATGTCGGGCAGGCGATAGTCGAGCAGAACCGCATCAAAGTCATTGCTGTCAAATTGGGCAAGACCTTCACTAGCGGAGCAGGCTTGGGCAATAGTGATATCCCATTCCGTTTTCTTGAATGTGCGAATAATGGCTTGTCGGTCGAGCTCGTTGTCATCGATGAGCAATAGCTTCATGCAGGATACCCCTCCGCCTAAAAGTGCTTATCCAACCACAATTATTTTTCGTTAATCGGCAATTCAATTACCCGCCAATAATGATCGAGCAAACTAACCACTTGCATAAAATCGCTATCCATTCGCTGTTTTAATAAATAGCCGGCGACATGCTCGCGATAGGCAGCAATGATGTCCTCATCCGACTTGGACGTCGTCAAGACAAAGACTACTGAGTGAGTCAATTCCGGATCAGCGCGTAGCGCCTCCAAAAATTCCAGGCCGTTCATGCGCGGCATGTTGATATCCAACAAGATAATATAAGGACTGGGTACTTCGCCATTACGCAGTATTTCAAGCGCTTCCATGCCGTCCTTAGCGCGGTAGAGTGGGTTGAGCAATTTGAGTTTATGGAGCGCGCGCCTTAGTGCAGTTGCATCTATATCGTCATCATCGATAATCAGCAAACTGACGGTTTTGAACTCCTGACTGCCAAGCGGATGAATTTTATCAATCATGGTCCGGTTTCCTTTTGATCGTCTGTGGCCAAGTGAAGGTAAAACGGCAGCCGCGCCCATCTGAATGCACACTGATCTTGCCACGGTAGGTTTCCACAATTTTTCTGATCAGCGCCAGCCCCATACCACTGCCTTCCAGTTCGTCGCGCGGCCTTAGTGTTTGGAACATGCCGAACACCCGCTCCTGGAATTTGGTGGGAATACCAGGGCCGTCGTCGCTAACACTGATCTCATAAAAATCATTATTGAGTCGTCGCCCTTCAATACGAATAATCCCCTCATCCAAATCGTGGTGTTTGATGGCGTTAGAAAACAAATTACGCAGAATTTGCTCGAAAGGTGTGCTCAACGTATCGAATACGGGCAAGTCGTCGCCCAGCTCTAAATGCAGACCTGATTTTGTATTTTGAATTTCAAATAGCTCTTTTGCCATCTGCGCCAGATCAATGCGCGTGACATTGCCATAGGTTTTTCCTGCGCGATAAAAAATCAACATGTCATCGAGTAATTTTTCCATTCGCTGAATACGGTTGCGCAACAGATGGGTATGTTTACCTACTTCGACAAACTCCTTTTCTGCCAAGTCTTCATCGATCCAGGCAGAGAGTTGGGAAATACCGCGTAGGGGCGATTTCAGATCATGCGATGCGACATAGGCAAAGGTTTCCAATTCTTTGTTGGTTTGTTCGAGGCGTTGATTGGATTTTTCCAGCTCCCGTTGATGTTGCTCTAACAGTTGTGCTGATCTTTTGCGTTCATCAATGTTATGGGCAAATATCCTGAGCGTTTTGGCCATATCGCCAATTTCATGGGGATGATCACTGAAGGGGATTGCGATATGGGTGTCACCGTCCGCAATCGCCAGCATAGTCTGGCGAATTTTTTCCAGTTGCCAGCTTAGGCTGCGGGTAATTAATGCTGACACCACAATTCCCATTGCTAAAAAACAGCTAATAACGACAATCATCAGGTTGGCGGAATGATTTTTTGTCGTAATTGCTTCCTCATTTAATATCTGCATTTGCTCCTGCGCAACAAGGACGATCTTATTGCATAGCTCCTCTATCCCAACTATCTTTTCTTGGTTTTTAGAGAGTGCAATCTGCTTAAATGTCGCAACATCGCCCGCCATAAGTTGCTTGTGAATGTCTGAAACCAGTTGCCGCCATTGGTCGAACTCACGTGTTAGTTGAGCGGCGAATTGCTGATTTTTCGGGTCGCGCTGGATCAATGCTATCTCAGGCTGTACTTCGACGCCTAACTCCTCGATTATTTGAGGAATATTGCGTTCCTCTGCCAGAGTTGGATTAACTGCTACATCTTTGACAGCACGATTGAGTCGTATTGCATAACGCTTTATTCGAAGTACAGCAGTGGTGGTTTGCAATGGACCTTGGTATAGCTGTTGTGAGATGGCAGCTACGCTATTAATTTGCAACAAGCCGATCGAGCCAATGCCAATAAACAACAAACTCATAAAAATAAAACCGGTAGCCAGTCGGCTAAAAAAATTCAGGCGGTTAAACGCCTCAATCGCTGATGCATAGCGCAGAGCGAATAGGGCACTTGCAAAAGCTAAAAGGCCTACGGCAGTTTGAGGAGCCATTTTTATGCCCAGCCAGATAAAGGTGGGGAATATACCAAAGCCCTGGCCAACCACTGCCGCCAGTGTGACGAACACGATCATCAAACTAATCAGCGTCGTAGCAATAGTGAAATTGCCCTGTGCGTAGCGTGCACATAGCAGAGCACAACCCGCGAGTAGAAACGTTGAGCTTGTAGCCGGCGAAATCGGCTGGCTGCGCAGAGGAGGTTCAGCAAGAAAAATGACAAACCAGTTAGTCGTGTCTAAACCAACTCCGGCGACTATATCGAGAAGTGTCGCTATCGCAATGGTAAGTAAGGTTGCACTGCAGACGATAAGTAAAGTGCGTTTGAGCGTCAAAATAGCCAATAACCCCAAACCACACGCGATGAATCCTATCGCAGTGTTATAGGCCATGAGTGTTGCATAAGGATAGATAGGGGCGAATGTCTTCGGCGCATGCCAGCTCAGCAATACGCAAATACCCACCGCGATCAAAAAAACTGATATGAGTGTTGTAGGTAGTGAGTAACGAAATCGGGAAAACGTAATTCTGTGCATGTCTCGTTCAAATCCATGGCCCCTGAGAAGTATTCCCTCCAACCATATAGCTATTGGTTTTTTGCGACGAGAGGGAAAGCACTAACAAACAAGAGTGTAGATGAGCAATTGATAAATACTCTTAAAAAGCTATTTCTCGCAGCAAATAATTAGTGATCGCTATTGGTTATAATCTTGGGTAATAACAGCTAATGGAGAATTGGGTGACCACGATCGTAGAATCTCCCTGCGTGCGCAATTGCTGCTTGAATGAGGCCGATATTTGCGTGGGCTGTTTTCGCAGTCTGGAGGAAATTACTCGTTGGAGCATCGTGGATAACGAGGCAAAAATGCAGATCCTGATGCAGGTGGCCATACGCAGGTCACAACCGCGACACAAACCTGCGGTAGGTAGCGGCGACGCGGATAAGTAACTGGCACCGGATTTTGCATTCGTTTATTCTTCGCCACCATAAAAATAGCAGCGATTTTGTTATACAACTTCTCGCCATTAGAACTAGACTTGCCCTGAATGCCTGACTTTGTTGATGAGAACTTATATCGTTAACATGTGAGCCAACAACAATAACAAACTGTTCGATACCTTGGATGCGAATGTCCAAGACCTAGGACCAAACACACCAGTAGAACGCCCATGCAGTCTTTTACCGCGTCGCTCAAACTCTGGCTCAGCATGCAATGCCAAATGCTCGGTGGCGTTAGTGCTGCCATGTTGGTGCAAACCACTTTTGGAGTCCCCCCCAAAATTGTTGCCAAGTGGCCAAATGCAGCTGCGAACAATTCTGCCTTACGGGAGGCGCTCAAGCAGGTATTGGATAAAAAACGCCTGCACCTGGAGCCAGATGGTGATGGCCATTTTATTCTTGGTCAGCCGCTGGTGATTGACGGTGAACCCTGGGGCGTGTTGCTCCTGCATCTGCAATTAAAAGATAAAAAAGAATTACCCGCCGTATTAAAGAATCTCAAGCTCGGCCAATACTGGTTGCAATTTTTATTGCAGCAGCCCGACGAGGCTCCGCCTCCCGCTGCTGTCCCCATCATTGATAAAAACTCTGCCAGTCCGGCGCTGTTGCAACTCAGCGCTAGTTTATTAAAAGAAAACTCGCTGCAAGAGACTGCAATCAGCCTGGTGAATTTGCTCGCCGGGTTTTTGCAAGCAACGCGCGTTAGCTTGGGCGTGCGTCACGCAAACAATATTTCGCTGGAGGCGATTTCATTTTCGGCCAACTTTGATAAACGCACCCAGGCAATGCAAGCAATTAGCGAAGCCATGACGGAGGCGCTGGAGCAGGGCGCTGCAATTGATTTTTCTCTCGTTCAAATTGCTGAACCTACTCCTGATTCGAACGTGGCCTTACCGGTGCTGATCAAACACGCGCACCAGCAATTACAGCAGCAACAGCAACTGCAATCCGTGCACAGTTTGTTGGTGCGCAATGGCGATGTGATTATTGGCGTGCTCACCATCGAACTGGATAAGCAGGCGATGCTGACCGATGACCAGCGCAGTTTTTTACAACAGGCATTGC
>NZ_JBRFPI010000300.1:0-5717 GCF_053579595.1 Cellvibrio sp. | reverse complement strand
TGACTTTTTTAAACGACCATGCAAAAGAACCGTCGTAGCGATCTCTGGCGATATTTGCAATTTGGCGTAAATAATCAAGGTTATCCTCACCGAATTCACCGAGGATGATGGGGACATTCAGTTTGTTCGCCAGGTCTGCTCGCTCGTGCAGCAGGGCTATATCCGCTTGGACGCCGTGAACATAGTGATGGGTTTGTAAAACAATATTGTTGTCGATCATGGGGGCATCGAAAACATTCATGTAACTTCCCCACCAATCACCCTCTAACACGATTATGTGATTGGGATCCACTTCGCGGATTGCATCCCTCATAGCTTTAAACGAGGGCATTAACCGGTTGCCTTCCCCTTCTTTAGTCACTGGCTCATTGATCAGGTCATAACCCCAAATGATAGGTTGATCCTTGTATCGCAGGGCGATATGCCGCCAGACTTGACTTGCAATCTTCACGTTTTCGCCGATAGCACCGTTGACAGTACCATCCCAAAACCCGACGGTTTTCCGGTCTTCTGCTTTGCCCCAATCGTCAGTGCGCCCCATGGCATATTGATTGTCGCTGTGATCGCCCGGATTCTGGTAACCGGGTGCAGCATGCATGTCCAGCAGGATGTACATTTTCTTATTCCGACAATATTCGATCAGGTTGTCGATATACTTAAATCCGTCGTCGGTCAGCTGTTTGGTATCTTTGTTGTAAAACATGTTGTAGTGAAAAGGCACTCGAACCGAGTTGTAGCCCAGACCTACCAGCTCGTCGATGGTCTCCTGCGTCACATAATTCAAGCGCCATTGCCGCTCAAACTCTTTCGCTTTTTCTCTGCTGCCAACAGCAGTTGTCAGCTTATTCAGAAACTGGGAGTGGGTGAGATACCCATTTTCCCCCATCATTAAATAACCTTCCCACAGCAACCAGTTGCCCAGATTGGTTCCGTTGAAAAAGAGTGGTTGCCCACTTTCATCAACAATCTGATTGCCGTTAGCCCGGACATACTGCGCATAGGTGGTAGTTGAGAACAAAAAGCATCCTGCCAATGCAAGGCAGGACAAGCCGATTTTAAGAGCTTTCATAGGGTTAAAAAATCTAAACATATAATCCTCGTTTTATTCATTATTGGGAGGTATATCTGTACCGACTACAGAGAGGGCGTTGTCGTAACGCAACGCTTTCCCGAATCATCCGATTCGCGATTGAAAGGCTAAGTCTTTTTACAAAAGCAGGAGTCTTGCAAACTGCAAATCAACTTAATGGCGTTAAATCGTACGTGTATTTAAAGTCCCACTTTTAATTCATACGTCGTGGGAGATGTTTTGGGGGCGGGGTACGGAAGACGTTTTAAAACCAAGTTATTTAAAATCAACAACTTATAACAATACGAAAAAAATTCGTTATAAGGTGATTAAAAAAATGCTTTCTGGTTTTATCGAGGTAAGCTGAAATGCTGCCCGCATAAGTGGGAATTAGGGTAACGGAATGTATTCAAATGAATTTATTGTGGTTGGTCTCGGGCTCCCAAACCGTTTTTGTTTTGTCCGAGTAAAGTACCGATATTTAATTTAGCAGGGGGCGTATTGCCAGGGGAGGCGCCAAGGCTAATTTGGCGCATTAAACAAAGCGTTCTAACTGCATGCACAAAAGTAGGGAGGATAGCGCTACACCGAAAGCGTCGTAGCGCTGCTGCTTAGGCTACCGGAGGTTTGGTCCAACGAATGTCCATTTGCGGAAAAGGAATGGTAATGCCATTTTCATCAAAGGCGAGTTTGATCTTTTCGGTGAGGGCGAATTTTACATCCCAATAATCATCGGTTTTTACCCAGGGGCGCACAAACAAATTTACGCTGCTAGCACCCAGCTCGCCCACGGCAATCAGCGGTTCCGGTTCAGGTAGTATGCGTGGTTCGTCTCTGAGGATGTTGGCGATGACGTCGCGAGCGGTGCGGATATTGTCTTCATAGCCGATACTGAAAATCATATCGATGCGACGGGTAGGGCGCTTGGAATAGTTGATGATGTTGCTGCTGTAAATGGCGCTGTTGGGGATGATCACTTCTTTGTTATCGCCGGTGTGCAGGGTTGTTGAAAAAATACCAATTTTTTCGATAACACCGGCGGTGCCTGCTGCTTCCACAAAATCGCCGCCTTTGAAGGGACGAAAAATTAGTAACATGAAACCGGCTGCAAAATTTTGCAACGAACCTTGTAGCGCCAGACCAATCGCTAAACCGGCCGCACCCAAAACGGCGATGACGGAGTTAGTGTTAACGCCCAGCTGATCAAGCGCGGCGACAATCACAAATATCAGCAAGAGGGCATTGACGAGTGATTGGATAAATTCGACCAGAATTTTGTCGAGTTTGGTGTGGCGTAATACCTTACCCAGCACGCCCGCGATAATTTTTGCAATCAATTGACCGATGATAAAAATCACCAGTGCGATAAGAATTTTTACGCTCCAGGGTTCGACGAACTTTGTGTAAAACGCGAGCAATTCAGCTTTATCTATATCAAACATGCTTCACTTCCTCTATCAGGCAATACTTATTAAGCGACGCTGCCGGTAGTGCGTACACGCTTACTGCCTTTGGTGGTCTGTGCTTTGAGTGCATCAGCGCGCGCTTTTAATTTTGCATCAATCAGATTTTTACCGGCAATTAGAAAACCCACCACAATAAACGCACCGGGTGGCAGCAACGCAAAAATGACATTGGGAAAACTTTCGCCAAAAACATTCAGCTGCCAGCTACGCGCCGACTCACCAAATATCAAATGCATATCAGCAAATAAATGACCGGTGCCGAGTAATTCGCGCACCGCGCCTACAGCGATCAATACCAGCATAAACCCCATGCCCATCATAAAACCGTCAACAGCAGAAGGGATTAATTTGTTTTTGCTGGCAAAGGCATCGGCGCGGCCGAGTACGGCGCAGTTGGTAACGATTAGTGGAATAAATATCCCGAGAATTAAATAGAGTTCGTAGGTAAACGCTTTCATCAATAATTCGGTGCAGGTTACTGCCGAGGCGATGATCATCACAAAGGCAGGCAGGCGGACAGCGTCGCTCACTTGACGACGAATCAACGACACCACCGAGTTGGAAATAACCAGCACGATCAGCGTGGCCAAGCCTAAGCCCAGCGCATTGACGACAGTAGAGCTGACCGCGAGCAGCGGGCACAGCCCGAGTAATTGCACCAGTGCGGCGTTGTTGCCCCACAAACCTTTTTGGGTAATTTCTTTGTAATCTACGTCATTACTCATGGTCTTTACCTGTGTCTGACGGTTGTGCAGTAGGAGTTAGCAGCGTATCGCTGAACAAAGTTTGCTGGTTAGCGGCAACAACTTCGAGCACGCGTTTTACTTGGCCCACAACGGCGCGCGGCGTAATAGTCGCACCAGCAAATTGATCAAACACGCCGCCGTCTTTTTTTACTTTCCATTCGTCGATAAAAGGCACCTGCAAATTTTTTCCATCAAAACTTAAAATCCACTGGTGTTTTTTGAGATCGATTTTATCGCCCAAACCGGGTGTTTCTTTATGTCTGATAATGCGCACACCGGCGACGCTGCCATCGCGATTTACGCCGACGATCATATCGATATCACCCGAGTAACCATCAGGCGCGCGCGCGGGAATAATCAGCGCGGTGATTTCTCCATTGCGGCGCGCGCGATAAATACTGGCTTCACTGCCGACATTCAGTAATTCCTGCGCACTTTGCGGAACCGGAATCACATCGTTGAGCAAATCGTTATCGTGGCTGGGCAGCGGGATAATTTCAAATAGTGCGCGCTGTTGCGCCGCGCGTTCAGCGGCAGCGATGCGATCTTTGGTACCGAGATTAGTGAGCGCAAGCGTACCAGCCGTTGCCAGTGCAAACGCGGCAAGCAGCAAACTATTTTTGCTAATGGATTGGCCGAGCATCAGTGACCTCCATCTTGTTTGCTGGCGTCAGTCGCGCGGCGTGGTTTTTTGTGGCCGTAGGTGCGCGGCGTGGTGTAGTAATCGATAAACGGCGCGGCAAAGTTCATCAGCAACACCGCAAAGCCAACACCATCCGGGTAACTGGTGCCCCAAGCGCGAATCACATAAATCAATACACCAATCAACGCGCCGTAAACGATACGTCCGCGTGTGCTCACTGCGGAGCTAACCGGATCAGTCACGATAAAAAAGGCGCCGAGCATAGTCGCGCCCGAGAGCAGGTGATAAATCGGTGAGCCGCCGGAGTTGGAGCTGCCGCTGTCGTAAAACAATGCGGACATAACCACCAATGCAAGCAGCATTGAGATAGGTGCATGCCAAGTGAACACTTTTTTATAGAGCAGATAAATCCCGCCCAGTAAAAACGCGATATTCACCCACTCCCAACCTGCGCCCGCCCAGCGGCCTTCGGCAAATACCGGCTGCTGTTGATAGAGAGCATCCAGCGTTAGGCCGGAGTTCTGTTTCATTACATCCAAAACGGTCGCAGAGCTGTAACCGTCGATGGGTGTGCCCAAAAAGATTTGCTCCAACGCGGCGACAAGGCTTGGAGCGGTTTGACCATCGGCGAGCATCGGCAGGGGTGTCGCCCACTGGGTCATCTGCACCGGGAAAGAAATCAGCAGCAAGACATAGGCGACCATCGCCGGATTAAACGGGTTAAATCCCATGCCGCCGTAGAGCTGTTTGGCTAATACAATCGCCACAAAACTCGCGCTGATCACCAGCCACCAGGGGCAATAGGGCGGCAGCGAAACACCGATCAAAACGCCAGTCACCAGAGCGCTGCAATCGCGCAAGTAGAACATAATCGGGCGCGCGCGCAGTTTCATTACCAGTGCTTCAAAGGCAATACAACTCAGGCTCGCTAGAAGCACATTGATCAGCACACCAATGCCAAAAAAATGGGTGAGTGCGACTATGCCGGGGATGGTGGCGTAAACCACCAGGCGCATAATGCGCCCGGTGCGATTGGCCCCGTGGGTATGGGGCGAGGTGATATTTAATAACGCCATGTTTTAGGCCAGCTCATTCAGTTTTTCTTCCAGCTTGGTCACACCCGCGCGGAAGGCTTCTATATTTGCGTCGTTTTCTGCTTCGGCTTTCGCCAAACGCTCGCGTGCTTTTTGTAAGCGGGTCTGCAGGGATTGGATCTGCTCGGCCCGTTTTTCTTCATCGCTCATGCTTGCCATCGCCGCAGCCTTGGCTTTGGCTTTTTCTATCGCGGCTTGAGCTGCACTTTGTTCTGCGGACACAGGTTCTGCGACCGGTGCAACTGGTGCCACAGGTTCAGGCACTGCGATAGGTTCATCCTTAATGCCCAATGCTGTCAGCTCACCGAGTGCCTCGGTAATTTTTTGCTGCAGTTTTTCAGCGCCTTGCTGTAACGCATCCAAATTGGCGCTGCCTTCCGTTTTAGCGGCGGCGACTTTCTCTTCCGCTTTCGCCAAGCGTGCACGCAAGGATTCCAGATTCGCGCGCGCTTTATCTTCCGGTGACATAGTCAACTTGGCTTGCGCTCGGGCGATAGCGGCGGCAACCGGGTCGTTCATGTCGACTGCTGGTGCTACTGCGGCGGCTGCAACGGTAACCGGAGCTGAAGTTGCCCCTGGTTCGGCGTTACTTGTTTGTGCAGAGAAGTCGGCGAGCTTTTTCTCGGCTTCGGCGAGTTTTAATTCAGCCTGTTTAATACGCACTTGCTGTTTAACCAGCTGCTCGTCGCTAATGACTGG
>NZ_JBRFPI010000299.1:0-5719 GCF_053579595.1 Cellvibrio sp. | reverse complement strand
GGACGGCGATGGCAATCTGCGCGATTGGTGGACCGAACAAGACGCTGCGCAATTTAAATCCCGCGCGCAATTAATGATCGATCAATACAGCGCATTTAACCCGATTGATGATTTGCACCTGCAAGGCGCCTTGGGTTTAGGCGAAAACATTGCCGACCTCGGCGGCGTCACCCTCGCCCACCGAGCCTTTAAAAATTCACCCGCAGGAAAATCCGGCAAAACTATCGATGGCTTTACCGCTGAGCAACGTTTCTTTATGGGCTGGGCACAAGTGTGGCGAATCAAATACCGCGATGAAGCTTTGCGCCGCCAGGTTATCAACGGCCCCCACTCACCCGGTATGTACCGCGTGCTAGGCCCACTGTCGAATATGCCCGAGTTTTATAAGGTGTATGGCGTGAAAGCCGGTGATGGGATGTATCGCGAAGAGAAAGTTCGCGTGAAAATTTGGTAATAAATTCGCCCCTCAGAGGATTACGCGCCACTGAGGGGTTTTAAATAAATTCGCTATAGACTCGTGATAATTTCGTGATGATTGCAAGCGCGCGTGGGCGCACTCTTCCTGTGTCAATAACCCCCACAGGAGCACATTATGAAAAAGAAACTTTTCACCAGTCTAATCGCATTAACCCTTATCCCCTCTTCGTTCGCCGCCGAATACAGTGTCAAAATTGAAAACTTGACACACGGCACCTATTTCACACCCCTTTTAGTTTCTGCACATCCTGCAAGCACAACCCTGTTCAGCGGTGGTATGCCAGCTTCTACAAATCTGCAAGCAATGGCTGAGGGCGGCGACATCAGTGGTCTGGAGGCAGACTTTATGGCAGCCGGTGCGAAAAACATCGCCAATCCAGCGGCCGGTTTACTCATGCCAGGTAAATACGTCATGGCTGACTTGGGTGACCCGGGTGCAGCCAACAATCGATTGTCGATTACGGCGATGCTGCTGCCAACCAATGATGGATTTGTCGCACTAAACAACATCACCTTACCCACCATGCCCGGCACTTATACCTATCTTCTAAATGCCTACGACGCGGGAACCGAGGCCAATGACGAAATTCGCGGCAGCGGCGCGAAAGGGATGGGAGGAATGCCAGTTCCTCCACCACTGGAAGCATTGGTGGGTAGCGGCGGCGCAGGTGTCACTACCACAGCAGAAGGCTTTGTACATATTCATCGCGGTGTATTGGGCGACCACAACGCCAGCGGCGGAACCAGTGATATAGATGCATCCAGCCAACGCTGGTTAAACCCGGTTGCGCGTGTAACCCTCACGGTAAAATAAGGAGCACTACCATGAACTATCAATGGTTTGGTTTGATCGGTATAGCTCTGGTGTTGAGCGGTTGCGGTGGAAGTGATTCAAAGCCCAAGAACATGGCGTCTTCCAGTTCCAGCAACATGAGCAGCATGATGGTTGCCAGTAGCAGCACAGCAGTAATGAGCAGTAGCTCGGCTATGGCCAGCAGTGAAATGGCAAGCTCCAGCATGGCTGCTATGACCGAACGGAAATACTCGGTAACAGTGACCAACCTTACTGCTGGCCAACCTTTTTCACCGCTCGCTTATAGCGTTCACTATTCTGGATTTAGCCCATTCACCATAGGTATGCCGGCAACACGCGGCATCGAAAAAATAGCCGAATCCGGTGCAACCGATGACTATATAAATGAGGCAATGGCAAACCCCGACGTCATATTAGTTGACCACGCCATGGGGTTAACCCTACCGGGCGAATCAAAAATAGTTAGCCTGAATGTCAGTGTTGAAATGGCTAACGCTGACCAACTACTTTTTAGTCTGGTCAATATGTTGGGTAATACCAACGATGCTTTTGCAGGAGTAAATAGTGTTGCAATTGGCAAGCTTGCTGTTGGCGAAAACCTTACGCTGAATGCGCAGAGCTATGACGCGGGCACTGAAATGAATACTGAAACCCAGGCTACCATTCCCGGCCCTGCTGGCGGTGGAGAAGGTTTCAGTGCGGTGCGGGACGATATGGTTGATCAGGTTACTATGCACCCGGGAGCAGTTACCCGGGACGATGGAAAAATGGATTCAACACTGACACAAGTGCATCGTTGGGACAATCCTACTGCACGCATCACCATTACTCGTTTAGCGCCTTAAACGAGCTGTTTACCTGAAGTTATTACTTGAATCCGCGGGTTAATAGCTTCAGGTTTTTTATTTTTTAACATCAGTGAAACAAACACCTGGTTCACGCATCTCTATCAGAATGTTCGCACAGCACAACGACGATAAAATCAGAGGATTGATTATGTTCGCGTCCAAGGTCACTGCACTGCACCCTACTTATACACGCCGATTTTTAGTGGTGGAAGATGAAACTGATCTGGGAAACTTGATCAAATTATATTTGCAGGATTTTCATGCCGAGATTGTCGTCGTCGAGCGCGGCGACCTCGGTCTTCAAAAAGCATTAAATGAACGATGGGATCTCATGATTCTCGATTTACGTTTGCCGGGCATGGATGGCTTGGAGGTGTGCCGCGCAATGCGCAGCAAAGGCATAGAGTTGCCCCTCATTATGCTGACCGCACGTTCGACGGAATTGGATCGCGTGCTCGGGTTGGAGTTGGGCGCTGATGATTACTTAACAAAACCCTTCAGCTCATTGGAATTAGCCGCCCGCGTGCGCGCATTGCTGCGTCGTAGCAGCCGACCACAACAAGCAGACACACAATCTGACACTATCAAGATCAAACAATTATTACTCGATAAACTACAGCATCGCGTACTTCTTAATAATCTCGATGTTGAATTAACCGCGCGCGAATTTGACTTGCTGTGGTTTTTCGCCAGCCATCCTGGCCGCGTATTTAATCGCAGCGAGTTATTGGACAAGGTGTGGGGATATGGCCACGAAGGTTATGAACACACAGTCAACAGCCATATCAATCGCTTGCGCGCCAAAATAGAACGCAACCCATCAGCACCGGAATATTTACTCACGGTATGGGGTGTAGGCTACAAATTTTGCGAGCATCAACTCTCATGAATCGCTTAACACCCGGTTTATTTTCGAATTTATGCGTGCGTCTTGCGTTGGCATTTGTCGCGTTATTTTTTGTATTAGGTATCGCATTTTTAGCGCTCACTAATTGGAGTAATAACCGCTACTACCAAGAGGTTACGCAAAACCTGAATCAAAGTTTGGCGATGTATATTGTGCAGCGCGCGCCCTTAATTCAGAGGGGCATAGTCAATAAAACAGCGATGACGGAATTAGCCACACTGGTGATGACCGTCAATCCCATAGTTGAGGTCTATTTGCTGGATCCCTCGGGCAAAGTCCTCACGCACACGCTGCCACCAGACACATTTATTCGCCCGGAAATTTCCATTCAACCGCTGCAGGATTGGCTCAACAAATCGCAACCATTTCCTATCCTTGGTGAAAATCCACGCGCAGGCCAGGGAGAGCGGACATTTTCTGTGTGGCCGGTGATGGATGATGAACAACTGGCGGGTTATCTCTACGTCATTCTCGGCGGGCAAAATGTACAAAGCCTTAGTGACTCGCTGCATGGAAGTTATATTTTGAAACAAAGTTTCACCGGGCTGGCTGTCATCTTACTGTTTGCCATTATCAGCGCCCTGTTGATTTTTGCCGTGCTCACTAACCCACTGCGAAAACTAGCCCAGCAAATGGATAATTTTCAGCAACAAGAATTACATTTACACACATCCGTTACCCAAGAGCCTATTGTTGGCACGCGCGATGAAATTGCTTATTTAAGTTCGGCTTTTGCCGCCATGCGCGAGCGCATTCGTGAGCAAATGCAAAAATTGGAAGAGACTGATCAATTACGGCGCGAGCTTATCTCCAATGTATCCCATGATTTACGCACACCACTCTCTTCCATGCAGGGCTATTTGGAAATGCTTACGCGCCCTTCCATCACCCAGGAAGAGCGTCAGACCTATATGGATATCGCCTTTAAGCACTGCCGGCGCTTAACTCAATTGGTAAAAGAATTATTTGAATTGAGTAAATTAGACGCAGGGCGTGTAATGCCGGAACTGGAAAACTTTTCACTCGCGGAACTACTGCAGGATGTAGTACAAAAATATTCGTTGCCAGCACAACAGAAACAGATTTCATTGAGCGCCCCCAAAACTGATCAGCTATACATGGTCAACGCCGATATTGCCTTGATCGAGCGGGTTCTGGAAAATCTGATCGATAATGCATTGCGCTATACCCCGGAAAATGGCAGCGTAGAATTAACACTAACACCTAAATCCAGTAGCGTAGAAATAGGAATACAAGACACTGGCATAGGTTTGGCAGAAGAAGATATCCCCCATATTTTTGAACGCTATTACTGCGCACAAAAAACTATGGAGCTTCATCAACAAAGTACCGGATTAGGTTTGGCGATTGTAAAACGAATTTTGGAACTACACGGTAGTGTGATAAAAGTCGAATCAAAACGGCACAAAGGAACACATTTTAAATTTGCTCTACCACTCGCTCGTGCAAGCAACCTACAATCAGAGAAAGCCGCTTGATTAATGAAATAGCGATATTCATTTTCACTGAAAATTTTAGGAGGCCATATGAAAATGTCACTTCAAACTTCCAATGAACTACTTTACTACATGGCAGTTGGTGCCTTTATTCTTATTGCGATGAAAGGATTTGCTGGCTAGCGCCTGATTGGTTCCTGCTACGTTGGCGGTTGATTCCAAATCTATTACGTCAGTTTGGAAAAAATAAAAAAAGGCAGAGGGTTAGTCTGCCTTTTTAGAACCCGTTGCACTTATAAAGTTACAAGCTCAGATCACGATTACTCGCCTTGATAAATTCCTTCTTCAAATCTTCGTAGGTGTGAACTGCAGGGAATTGCGGGAATTGTTCGATCACGTTTTGCGGTGCATGGAACAGGATGCCTTGATCTGCTTCGCCCAGCATAGTGGTGTCGTTGTAAGAATCACCGGCGGCGATTACGCGGTAGTAAAGGGTTTTCAGAGCCAATACTGACTGGCGCTTTGGATCGCGTTGACGCAGGGTGTAACCTACAACCATACCGCGCTCGTCCACATTCAAACGATGGCACAACAGGGTTGGGAAACCCAGTTGGCGCATCAGCGGTTGGGAGAATTCATAGAAAGTGTCTGACAGGATGATGACCTGAAAGCGCTCGCGCAGCCAATCGACAAATTCTACCGCGCCATCGAGTGGTTTAAGGGTCGCGATTACGTCCTGGATTTCTTTCAGGCCAAGCTTGTGTTGCTCAAGAATGCGCAGGCGCTGCTTCATTAATACATCGTAATCCGGGATGTCACGGGTGGTGGCTTTGAGTTCTTCAATGCCGGTCACTTTCGCGAATTCAATCCAAATTTCCGGGACAAGTACACCTTCCAGATCAAGACATGCTAATTCCACAACAACCTCCAAAACGGTTAATAAATAGACTAAAAAGCCCAAAAGAGTGGCGGCAATCTACCCGTTTTGATCCGCTAAAGCAAACCCAAACCGGCCCGATTACTTGGGCTGGCATGCCCTCCTCTGGTATCCTGCGCGCCATACCTAAAATCGCCCCAGAGCGTATCACCGTGAGTAGCCAACATGACCGATAACCAGATAAACCTCATCGACCTCGACGCCAAGCTCCAGCAAGAAAGCCCGCAAAAGATAATCAAGTATGCGCTCAGCCAATTCGACAATATCGCCATTTCGTTT
>NZ_JBRFPI010000298.1:0-5720 GCF_053579595.1 Cellvibrio sp. | reverse complement strand
ACGTCACCCAATGTGAAATTCGAACACATGGTAACGGACAACCTGACCAACGATGGCGGCATCCAACGGGTGATCAACAATAGCGGCGACCCGACACCGCCCGGTATTGCAGTGCAAACCCCGCGGGTGACCAACTATCCACAATAGTTTTTCACTGAAGACACTCCGTTAGACAAAAGCCCCTGCGCATAAAAAATGCGTGGGGGCTTTTTTTGGAGCCAGTGTTTAGTTTTTAAGAGCTGATAGAAAAGTGCCAGTTTTGCATTCAAAAATACATTTTTACCTCGACCAACCTTGGCAGAATCACCGCAGGATGACGGATTCGCTTAATCAACAGGGATAACTTTCAATGTGAACATCCCACAGCCAACAATAATATCGAGGTCAATATGAACCAGTTTGTGAGCAATAAGTCAGGGAGTGCGCTTAAACGGCTTGCCGTTTTTTCTATCGCACTCTGCACCAGTTTTTTTTGTTTGAATGTACAAGCCGTTAACTGTAACGGCATTGCGGAATGGAATAGCGGCAGCGTTTACAACGGCGGTGCGCAAGTTAAACAAAGCAATAAAGCCTACCAAGCCCAGTGGTGGTCGCAAGGCCATAGCCCGGCAAATTATTCCGGCCAATGGCAGGAGTGGAAATTACTTGGCAGTTGCGATGGAGCGGCAACATCCTCCAAGGCTGCATCATCAAAAAGCTCAAGTAAATCTTCTGTAGCTTCAAGCAAATCCAGCAGCAAATCTTCAGTCGCTTCCAGCAGATCAAGCTCCTCTGTGGCAGGTAATGATTGTGGTTCAGCCTGGTATCGCGCGAATTTAACCAACTACGAATCCTATCCCGCACCGGGTAGCGATGAGTGCGTCATTTATAACGGTTGTTTATGGTCTGGTTATTTTTATGGCATCTCCGGCAAACAACCTGAGTCATGGGTAATGGCCAATAATATCGCCGCGGTGCATTTAAAAGATTGGAGCTGGCTCGGCCTTAAATCCATTAACCTTCGCCAAGGTAATAAACGCATCACTGCAAAAGTGTACGACGCTTGTGCCGATTCAGATTGCAGTGGCTGCTGCACCGCTAACCTTGCGGGCGATGGCTACCTGATTGATTTGGAAAAATACACCATGCAGCGTTTTGGTTCAGGCTCTGGCATTGTGGAATTCCAGGTGTGCAACTGATAGTGAATAGAACAATGGTTTAAATCCAATCACTCTCCCGTGAGACGATTTTTTGGCCGCGTAATGCGGCCTTTTTTATTTTCGTTTAACCGTCAATCGCGCTGTTACGTTAATTATGTTGATAGCTGCGTTTGAATTCGCGCGGCGTGCAATGTTTGAGTTGCAAAAAGCGGCGATTAAAATTGGAGATATTATTAAAGCCACAGCGATAACTGATTGCCGACACTGGAAAATCGGTGGTCAACAATAATGAGCAGGCTTTGCCTACACGCAATTGATTGACGAATTCCGTAAACGTCTGCTCAGTGCGCTGTTTAAAAAAGCGATGGAAGTGATTGGTACTCATATGCGCTAATGCGGCCATCTGCTCCGCGCACAAATCGCTGGTGTAGTGTTGATGGATGTAGGCAATAACGCGATCAATTTTTTCCGTCGCCGAATCAGCAAAACTCACCGGCGCATAACCATCGCTGGAGATCATACGTGCGCTGGAATCCTCCAGCATCAATTGCAAAATTTCCAACAACCACAATAACCGCTGCATGGGTGTGGCATCGGCCATTGCCTCAAAACGTGCGCGGCACTGCTGTGCAGTGGCCACACTAAATTCTACACCGCGTTTACTTTTCGCCAGCAAATCACTGAGCGGTTTTAATTCCGGCATTTGCACCACTGCATCAATCCAACTGGTAGGCAGCTGCGCCACATAAGTTAGATGCTGGCCCGGCGCAATTAATTCTTTGGAGTGCCAGGTGTGCGGTAGTTTGGGGCCGAGCAGAACCAAATCCAGATCGCTGTAGTTGGCAATGTTATCGCCAATATAACGTTGGCCGCAGCTGTTGAGCGTCAGGCAAATTTCATATTCGGGATGGTAGTGCCAGTTGAAGGGAATTTCATCGAGCGCATAGAGCCAATAACGCCAGGAGGAGTTTTCGGTGGGCAAGACTTTTTCGTACATAGGCTTCATGGCTAGCTCCACAAAAATTCAGACAACAACAATCCCACGCGGCCTGCATGCGGATTATTGAATGAACCAATCTGAGTTTCGCTAGAGTTGCCAGGTTTATAGTTTGATATGACTTAGCTTATTGGCATGATTATCAGAACAGAAATCATCCAACATGGCAAGGAACTACTTGTTGGAGCAAAATAATTGGAGCAAAAAAATCCCCGCCGGGGCGGGGATTGATTTAACACGCGCCCGATAAATCCTTAACGCAGACGTTTTACCAATTCAACTCTACGGTTCTTTTGCTTGCCTGCATCGCTAGTGTTATTGCCCGCAGGGGCGTAAGGGCCAACTCCCTGCGCCTGCAAACGGTTAGCCGCTACTTGATAATCTTTTATCAAGGCGGCAACGACAGAATCCGCGCGCTGTTTGGATAAACTCACATTCGCCGCGCCATCGCCAGTATCATCGGTATGACCCACCACATAGAGCAGCAAATCCGGATTGCGTTTTAACAATTCTGCAATTGCATCGAGCGTAGGTTTTGATTCAGATTTAATCTCCGCTTTGCCGGTATCAAAATAAATACCGTAAATCAGCGCTTTACCATCCGCATCAATTTGCTGTTTCAAACCATCGGCATTCACACTCACCAAACCCGTTTGTACGGCTTTTTCTTGCAAGGTCACTTGCTGTACACCGACTTGCGATTCATAACCGCCAATAAATAAGGCGATGTAGACATTGCCGGTCGGTAAGGATTTTTTACCCAGCAGGTAATAGGGTTTGCGATACCAGTTATACACATCACCCGACAACGCCAGCTGATCACCCAAATTGTCGGCTTGCGACTCAGTGCCACACTGCGCTAACTCACACTGGGAAATAAAATTAAATCCCGCATTGGTTAATGCAGCCTTGTAGTTTTCATACACTTTTAAGGTTGAAACATTTTCAATCGTGTAAGTGTGCTTGGTTAAATCACCGGTTAATTGCAGCGGCGTTTTTTCTGTGGCGTTAATCGCAAAGGGAATTTTTACCGTTTCGGTATCGATTTTTTTATGGTTGTAAATTTTTGCTCCCGGGTAGCGCGGCAACATGGGGTTGTCTTCGGATTTTTCATCCGCGGAGAGTGGTGCTACTGGTTCTGCCGCTGATCCCGCATAGGCGGCATCGACTTTTATCAAACCGGTTTCGAGCGGCTCGGCTTCAAGAATAACTTGTTGCACGCTGACACTATCCTCGTAGGAACCAAAAAACCAGGACACTACAATTTTGCCCTTGGGCGATTCCTTCTCACCTATCCAGTAATAGGGTTTGCGATAGTGATTGTAAACATCGCCCCGCACCGCAATCGCTGTACCTAATGCCGCTGCCTGAGCTTCATCGCCACAGGCCTCAAGCGCGCACGAAAACAGGGGTTTAAAGCCAGCCTGTTTTGCAGCAGCAATGTAATTCTCAGACACCTTGAGCGACGACACATTTTCAATTTCATAATTGTGCAGAAACAAATCGCCCACTGCATCTAATCGGGTGAAGGTGTAGGGCTCTTTGCTGACATCTACAATAGAAACCGGGAAGGCGTATTTTTCATAGTCATACATTTTTGCCTGCTCAAGATCCGCCCCCGGATAGGCAGCAAACAGCGGATGATCCTGATCATAACTCGCGTAAAGCGACGGGCTTATCAGTGCGGCAGCGAAGGCCAACAAAGGTAGGGGGCGAAGGGACATAACAACTCCTTGGTTAATATGACTTTGTGATAATAATGGGCATGCATTGTGACAGCGAGTAGGCAAGACTACTGTCAAAAACTGAATAGTCGATGAATAGTGATCACAAAACCAGTAGCAGTGTAATATGCTTTGAACACCATCACTGTGTAGATAAAATCATGTCCGCCAAGTTGCTTCCCAATGTCAGCGACGCCCTCTTTAATAGCCTTGGGCATTTAGGCTTCCAGCGCTTCGCACCACCGTTGCAACTGCGGCCGTGGGTGCAGTGTTATTGGATTGCACGGCAAGATCGGCTGCCTGAAGCAAGGGTGAGTGAAACCGTGTATCCCGATGGTGGCACTACACTGGTTTTCGATTTTGCCAATAAACTGCCTGACATCACTTTTTTTGCAACACAGACCACTGGAAAAATGATTTTTCAGGGCTCGGTGAATCGCATGGGCATACGCTTTCATCCCGGTGGGGCATTCCAATTACTCGGGTTGGGCATGCCTGATGTAATTGGAAGTGAGCTTTCTGCAGATGATTTATCCATGCACTCGCTCTTGCAATTGCGCGATCAACTCGCTGAATTGTCCCATGTCAGCCAGCGTTTAACATTGATTGATCAGTGGCTACTTGATCGCGTTAAAAAAAATAACGCCAATATCGGATTCATTCAGCAGCTATTGCCGCAATTAATTCTTACACCACAACCACTGGAACAATTGAGCGAACACTTGCCGATCAGCCGTCGGCAATTGGAGCGCAAATTCCAACTGGAAGTCGGCTTCAGCCCCAATCAACTCAAACAACTGCACCGCGTTAAAATCGCGCGCACGCTCATTAGCCAGCGACCAGAGCAATCGCTGACCGATATAGGGCAAGACGCAGGGTTTTACGATCAAGCGCACTTTATCCGCCACTTCCACAAAATCACCGGCCAAACGCCGGGCGAGTACCGCCAGCGCAAGATGTCGCAAACATACAATTCAACCAACCCCTGAGTTGGCACTATGAAGCCTCCAGCAAACAGACTTATCAGGAGCGCATCATGCAACAACGTATTAACCAACCAGACGTTTACAAACTCCAACCCGCACTGCTCAAATCGTTAATCGGTTTAGGGGATGCCGCCGCCAACGAATTGGAGCATTCATTAATCCATCTGGTGAAATTGCGCGCATCACAACTTAACGGCTGCGCTTTTTGCCAACATATGCACGCTAACGAAGCGCGTAAAGATGGCGAGCAGCAACATCGTTTGGATGTACTCCCCGCTTGGCGTGAGGTAGCTATTTTTTCTGCGCGCGAACGCGCCGCTTTGGCGTGGACTGAAGCCTTAACCCGCCTTGCCGACCAACCTGTAAGCGATGCCTGCTTCACTGAGGTGGCTGCACACTTTAGCGAAAAAGAAATCGTCAATTTGAGTGCAGCTATAGCGACTATTAATGCATGGAACCGTATCGCTGTTGGTTTTAATTTTGCCCCCCATTTTTAAATGGCCACACACTTCAATGGCAGGAGAGAGATAATGCAAGCGCGCAATTTTCTACTGGTTTTAATATTGTTATTGTCACCTTGGCTCAGCGCCAAGCCATTGCAATTTGAAGCAGAATATCAAACCTTTGAAAAGCAGCCAGTGTCACTGCAAGCCTTGATTGGCAAAAAGCCGATCTACCTGAAATTCTGGGCAACATGGTGTTTGGATTGTCGCCGCGAGCTGCCGAGCCTTGAAAAAACTTATCAACAATACAGCGATAAAGTTGCCATCATCGCGGAGAATTTAAATATCAATGAAACCGATGAAACTATCCGCTCGCTGCAACAAAAACACAAACTCACCATCCCGATTCTGATGGACAATAATGGCACCAT
>NZ_JBRFPI010000297.1:0-5731 GCF_053579595.1 Cellvibrio sp. | reverse complement strand
TTTTCTATCAAGCACTTGAGGCGTTGGGAATGGAGAACCAAGTCACTACATTTACCACCTCCGAATTTGGCCGCACGCTTGCGCGCAATGGCGATGGAACAGATCACGGTTGGGGCAGTCATCATTGGGTAATGGGTGGAGCAGTGAACGGCCAAGCCTTGTACGGACAATTTCCGACATTGGAAATCAACAGCGACGATGATCTCGGGCGCGGCCGAATTATTCCACAACTCAGTTTTGATCAATACGCAGCAACACTGGGCAAGTGGTTTGGTTTATCAGCAGATGATCTCGGCCATATTTTTCCAAACTTGATAAATTTTAACGCGTCAGATCTGGGATTTATGCGCTGAGGTATTGCGATGGACGCATCGCAATACCTCAGAAATGAATAACCACTACAACCCTATCAACTACAAGCCTGACAACTACAACAAATTAAACTCATTTTTCGCTATTCACCAACTCCCTAAACGCCGCCGCCAACCGCGAATAAATCGGGCCAGGGCATTCAGGTATTTTGCGGCCATCGGCGTATCCTACGGGAATTAACTCCGCTCCCGTGCCCGTAAGAAAGCATTCATCGGCGGTGAATAAATCGTAAGGGGCGAGTGGCATTTCGCGTGCTTTTATGCCGAGTTTTTCAGCGAGTTCCAATACCACTTGGCGAGTAATGCCATCGAGTGCGCCTTCAATTACTGGCGGTGTTAATAGTTCGCCGCGTTGCACGATAAAAATATTATCTGCACTACCCTCTGCAATTCTGCCTGCGCTGTTGAGCAGGATTGCTTCATCGGCACCTGCGTGGGTGGCTTCCATGCGCGCGAGAATATGGTTGAGGTAATTCAAACTTTTGATGCGCGGGTCAAGGCCATCGGCGCCTAAACGGCGCGTGGCGGCGATGATGACTTTTGCTCCCTCGTTTCTCACTCGCTCGCTCACCATGTGCAAGGTATCGGCGATGATAAATACTTGCGGCAAACGACAGCGTGACGGGTCTATTCCCAAAGGGCCGACACCGCGCGTCACGACTAAACGCATATAGCCGTTGAGTTCCGGTGCGGCAGAAATAGTTTCAATAACGGCATGAGTTAATTGTTGAATGTTGTAGGGAATGCTGAGTGCAATCGCGCGCGCCGAGAGAAATAATCGCTCAAGGTGCGCTTGCAAACGAAATGCGCGTCCGTTGTAAAAACGTATACCTTCGAACACGCCATCGCCGTATAAAAGTCCGTGATCAAAAACAGAAACAGTCGCTTGTTCGAGTGGGACTATTTGACCATTACGCCAACATATAGGTGCAGGTGCGATGCTGGCTTTGTGCTGGGCAATGTTTGAATCAACCATGGAATTCTCCGGTGAGCATAGTGCGGGCTTTGCCGCTTAATAGGACGCGATCATCTTTCCAATCCAGCGTTAGTAATCCGCCGCGGGGTGATGCCTGTTGCGCGCGCAGATGAGTTTTGTCGAGGCGATTGCCCCAGTAACAAGCGAGCAAACAATGCGCGGAACCAGTGACGGGATCTTCATTGATGCCGACCTTGGGCGCAAAAAAACGCGAGACCATATCCAAACCGGAACCTGCATCGCCCGGTGCGCTGAGGATTAATCCGCGTGTGGTGAATGATGCAATTTGCTCTGCGTTAGGAACAAAGTTGCGCACAGCCTCGGCGGAATCCAGGACCGCGATAAGATCGTCTCGCCCTTGCCCGAACCAATGGGGATGACCGCCGAGTATTTGCAAAAGCGCAGGCGGAACGGCGGCGACTGACTGAGGAAAATCAGCGGGAAAATCCAGTTGGATTTGATCGCCAATTCGTGTAGCGGTAAGCCGACCACTGAGGGTGTGGAATTCCAATATCGCGGCGGTTTCACCAGCGTGTTGCCAGAGTGCATGGGCGGCAGCGAGGGTGGCGTGACCGCACAGGTTTACTTCTACCTGCGGGGTAAACCAACGCAAATCCCAACTGCCATCCACGCGTTTGTGGACAAAGGCAGTTTCGGCTTGATTCATTTCCAACGCGACCTGTTGCATCCAACTGGCGGGCTGCTCTTTATCCAGAATGCATACACCTGCGGGATTACCGCTAAACGGCTGGTCGATAAAAGCATCGACCAATAATAGTGGGTAACTCATGAGTCCTCCTGTAGTGTCCTTGCGGTGTGGTGGTGACTGTTTTTTGTGAAAAAGCAGTGTATTTCTTGTGCAACAACCATTACAGTTTCAAAAAAATATAATTGATACGGTACAGATTAAATTAACTGCATCTGTATCTATCAATTTTTATTAAAACTGTACCTATTGAACGCAAGCATGGAGCTTCGATGGACATTCTCTACCGCAAACTTGCAGATGAACTGGCCAGCCTGATTAACGCCGGTGGATTCCAATCGGGAGACCGCTTGCCCGGTGTGCGCAATCAGGCGCAGCTGCGCGGGTTAAGTATCGCCACGGTGATTGCCGCCTATCGTCAATTGGAGGATTGGGGTTTTCTAGAGGTGCGCAACCGCTCGGGGTTTTACGTCAAAACCAAGCCCGCACTGGCGGTAGCACCGCCACGTATTGTGGTGACCACTATGCGCCCTGCGCCGGTTACCGGGCAGGATATGGTGCTGCAATTGATTAAAGCGGCCAACGACCCCGCTGTTGTACAACTGGGCGCGGCGGTTCCCGCAGCAGAATTTTTACCGACCCGCGCGATAGAACAGGCGCTTACCAAGGCCGCGCGCCAGTATCGTGTGCGCACTGCTAACTATGAGTTCTCGCCCGGTGCACCTGAGTTGCGTCGGCACATAGCGCGCCGTCTGGCTGATGCCGGTTGCGCAGTGCACCCGGATAATCTGGTAATTACCAATGGCTGTCAGGAGGCGTTGACACTAGCGCTGCGCGCGGTGACATCGCCCGGCGATGTCGTTGCCATCGAATCGCCCACCTTTTATGGACTGCTGCAGGTTATTGAATCGCTGGGCTTGGAGGCGTTGGAAATCCCCACCAATCCGCACTCGGGTATGTCATTGGAAGCGCTCGAACTGGCGTTGAGTCGATGGCCGGTCAAGGCGTGTGTCGTCACGCCCAACTTTAGTAACCCGCTCGGCTGCCTGATGCCGGATGAACACAAACAAAAGCTGGTGGCGATGCTCAAGGCGCGCGAAATTCCGCTGATTGAGGATGATATTTACGGCGATTTGAGTTTTAGCCATGCCCGCCCTTCTCTTCTGAAAGGCGTGGATGAGAACGTAATTCTCTGCAGCTCGATTTCCAAAACCCTGTCGCCCGGTTTGCGCGTAGGCTGGATCGCGCCGGGGCGCTATCAGGATAAAGTCGAGTACATGAAATACGTGCTAAATCTGGCGACAACGACCATCCCGCAACTGGCGGTGACCGAGTTATTGGAAAATGGGCAATACGAGCGTCACTTGCGACGGGTACGTGGGGACTATGCGCAGGCAGTAGCGCGCATGACCGATGCGATCATCCATTATTTCCCAGAGGACACTAAAATCTCGCGCCCGGAAGGTGGTTTTGTGATTTGGCTGGAGCTGCCGGGTGATGTGGATAGTTTTGCACTGGCCCGCAAGGCATTGGAGCAAGGAATTAGTATCGCACCCGGGCCGATTTTTTCGGCGAGCCAAAAATACCGGCAATTTATCCGACTCTCTTGCGCTTGTGTGTGGGGTAACAGGATTGAGCGGGCATTGGTGAGTTTGGCGGGGCTACTGTGAAGGTAGATAGAATTCAAGTTTGGACACTGCATTTCCTTAGACAAGATCACGTTAAATCACCCGCCTGCATGCATTTGCCGCTTGGTTGTAACCTAACAACGATAGATTAACGAAATTGACCACTTTTTCTTTGGGCATTTTTGGATAACTTCCTGTATATTACGCCGCTATTTTACAACCCAGCTTTTCTAACCTTGCTTAACCTATAAAAGAGAGTCCTATGGCTGACTTATCCCTTTACAGAAACATCGGTATCTTCGCTCACGTTGACGCCGGTAAAACCACTACCACCGAGCGTATCCTCAAGCTCACCGGTAAAATCCACAAAATTGGTGAAGTTCACGAAGGTGATTCCACCACTGACTTCATGGTTCAGGAAGCTGAGCGTGGTATCACCATTCAATCGGCAGCGGTTACCTGTTTCTGGAAAGGTTATCGCTTCAACGTTATCGATACCCCCGGACACGTTGACTTCACCGTAGAAGTTTACCGTTCATTGAAAGTATTGGACGGCGGTATCGGCGTATTCTGTGGTTCTGGCGGCGTAGAGCCACAATCAGAAACCAACTGGCGCTATGCGAACGACTCTAAAGTTGCTCGTCTGATTTTCGTAAACAAACTTGACCGTATCGGTGCGGACTTCCTGCGCGTTACCGACCAGGTGAAAAAAGTGTTGGGCGCTCACCCGTTGGTGATGACTCTGCCAATCGGCCGCGAAGACACTTTCGTCGGTGTGGTTGATCTGTTGAACCGTCAAGCCTATGTATGGGATGACTCTGGCTTGCCAGAAAACTACAAAGTTGTCGATATCCCAGCTGACATGGTGGACGATGTTGAGTTGTACCGCGGTCAATTGGTTGAAACTGCCGTAGAACAAGATGACGACCTGATGATGGCCTACATGGAAGGCGAAGAGCCTTCAATTGAAGACATCAAGCGTTGTATCCGTAAAGGTACCCGCGACCTGGTGTTCTTCCCGACTTTCTGTGGTTCTGCATTTAAAAACAAAGGCATGCAATTGCTGCTTGATGCCGTTGTTGATTATCTGCCAAGCCCAACTGAAGTTAATCCACAGCCACTGACTGACGCTGAAGGTAATGAAACCGGCCAATACGCTATCGTTTCTGCTGATGAGCCATTCCGTGCGTTGGCGTTCAAAATCATGGACGACCGCTTCGGTGCCCTCACCTTCTGCCGCATCTACTCAGGCGTGTTAAACAAGGGCGATACCCTGCTTAACTCCTTTACAGGTAAAACCGAGCGTATCGGTCGTATGGTGGAGATGAATGCTAACGATCGTACCGATTTGACCACTGCGCAAGCGGGCGACATCATTGCTTTGGTAGGTCTGAAGAACGTTCAAACTGGTCACACCCTGTGTGATCCAAAACATGAATGTACTCTTGAACCTATGGTATTCCCGGAGCCAGTAATCTCTATTGCGGTAACTCCGAAAGACAAGAGCATGATCGAGAAGATGGCTACTGCCATTGGCAAACTGGTATCTGAAGACCCAACCTTCCGCGTTGAGACTGACCAGGATTCGGGTGAAACCATCCTTAAAGGTATGGGTGAATTGCACTTGGATATTAAAGTGGACATCATGAAGCGCACCTACGGTGTAGAGCTGAACGTTGGTCAACCACAAGTAGCCTACCGCGAAACCATTACTCGCGGCATCGAAGACAGCTACACCCACAAGAAGCAATCAGGTGGTTCTGGTCAGTACGGTAAGATCGACTACCGCATCAACCCGGGCGAGCCAAACACTGGCTTCGTATTCAAAACCTCATGCGTTGGCGGTAGCGTTCCAAAAGAATTCTATCCAGCAATTGAGAAAGGTTTTGCATCTATGATGGGCACTGGTCCATTGGCCGGCTTCCCGGTATTGGACGTTGAAATTGATCTGTTCGACGGTGCATTCCACGCCGTTGACTCCTCGGCCATTGCGTTTGAAATCGCGGCAAAAGGCGCTTTCCGTCAATCTATGCCAAAAGCAGGCCCACAA
>NZ_JBRFPI010000296.1:0-5764 GCF_053579595.1 Cellvibrio sp. | reverse complement strand
CCAATGTCGCTTCCTTGAATTCACAGCGTCAATTGATGAACTCAGGAAATGCGCTCGATCGGGCAACCGAACGCTTGTCTTCTGGCCAACGTATCAACTCCGCCAAAGACGATGCTGCCGGTCTGGCGATCTCTAACCGTATGACCTCACAAATTCGTGGTCTGGATCAGGCAATCCGTAACGCAAATGATGGTGTGTCATTGATCCAGACTGCTGAGGGTGCATTACAGGAAACTACCAATATCCTGCAGCGTATGCGCGAACTCTCTATTCAATCTGCAAACGGCATCTATTCGGATGCCGACCGCAAAACATTGGATGCGGAAGTGCAACAACTTATCCTGGAAATGGATCGCATTGCCAAATCCACATCATTCAACGGCCAGAAGCTATTGGATGGTTCGCTGGGTAAAGTCCAGCTGCAAGTGGGTTCTGATGCAAACCAGACCATCGAGTTAAAAGTGCAGGCGATGGATGCCAAAACATTGGGAATGGGTTCCGTCAGTGTAGATGTATTGGGTGCTGAGTTCTCATTGTCCATGTTTGCATCGGGTACTGCGCCGACCGACATCAGAGACGGGGACATTTTAATTAATGGCCAGTCTATTGGTGAGTTTGATGCGGCTGCTTCTGCCGAAACAAACACGTTGGCGGAATTTCTGGCCTCTATTAACGAGCGCGTGAGCGGTATTACGGCGTCCGCAATGACACAGTTGCAAGCATCACAGCTTGGTAACGGCGTAATTGATAATGACGCAGGTGAAGGCTTGAACATTACTGTGTCAGCATTAAATGGTGCTACACAGGTTTATCAAATTCGTGAAAATACGACCAGTATGGATGAGTTGGTGGAAACCATTATTCGCATTACTGGTGGAGAGGTGCAGGCAACTGTCAACGATAGCGGTGTCCTCACGCTGAGTAACAACACTGGTGCCACCATTACTGTGTCTGACGGCGGTACAGGTCTTGATTTACAAGCTGCTTTGGGTATGGATGCAGCAGTGGGTGATGGTCTGAGTCAGCGCGGGCAAATTGTGTTGACCTCGGAAGATGATCGCCCAATCAAAATCAGTCGCGGTAATACCGGAGTACTTGCTGACTTACACAATTTAGGTTTCCGTGAAAATCAGGTGGGCGGTGTTATTGAAGGTGCAAGCATTTCCACCGCAGCTGCAGAGGTGGCGTGGGGAGTAGGTGATGTCACTATCAATGGTGTTGTAATCAGCAATAAAAACACCGACAGTTTGATTGGCAAAATAGACGCAATTAATAAAGCAACTGAAGAAACAGGTGTTACTGCAAATGCCTTTTCAACAGTGTCTATTGATACGAGTGGCATGAGTATTGAAACTGCATTCGCAGGCTCTGCTGACAGTATTATCCTCAACGGTGTTAGCGTTGATTTGTCGGCTGTCACTACCGCACAGCAATTAGTGGATACCTTCAATGCTGCGAGTAATACCACTGGTGTGACCGCTTCTTTGTTAGGTAACAGAATCGTACTTGAAACAGATCAGGGGGCGATTCGCTTTACAACGGCCACTATTGATAGCGCCTTTGGTGTAACGGCCGAGGGGTTTGCGGGTGCTACGTTTGAGAAGTTTATGGCCTCGGGTCTTGCTATCGCGGTTGATGGTTCTGCCGCAGCAGGGTTTGTGGTTGAGGCAGGCATAAAATTAACTAACGCTAATGGAAATCCTATCAGCGTAGAGCTTGGTAATAATGCGACTGCTGATGAAATCGGTTTTCTGGAGGCCAACTCTGTCGGCGGTGGTTCATTTGGTACAGCAATCGCGTCTATTAGTATTGATACTGCAGCCAAAGCCCAAAAAGCCATTGGTGTTATCGATAAGGCGCTGACAACAATCAACGACACCCGTTCGCAATTGGGTGCAATCAACAACCGGTTAGACTTCACCATGTCTAATCTGGCGAACGTCTCGGAAAAAACGTCCGCTTCGCGCTCACGTATTGTGGATGCGGACTTCGCAGCAGAAACTGCAGCGCTGAGCCGCGCGCAAGTCTTGCAGCAGGCAGCACAAGCGATGTTGGCGCAGTCGAACGCGCGGCCAGAGCAGGTGTTGCAGTTACTTCGTTAAACATGGTTCGTTGATCGAGTTGAAAAACCGCAGCTTGCTGCGGTTTTTTTTATTCTTTTTGACCTGAAGTGAGCTTCTGTCGACTAGGCTTAAGTAAATTTAAAGTCAGGTTTACCGCATGGTTATGGGTTTACACTCGAAAGTTCCGCGCTCCCCAACAGTAGTGTTTGCGCTGCGTATTTTTCTTCTTGCCTTGGCGTACGTTGCCGCTGGGCGGCTATCGCTGTTGCTAGCGATTCCTCCCGGATTTGTATCGGGTCTGTTTTTGCCAATGGGAATTGCTTTGGGTGCCGTACTGATCTGGGGTTTTCCCATGGCAATCGGCGTTTTCCTTGGCTCAACACTGCTGAATATTTCGATTGGTCCCGCAAGCTCAATATCTCTGCCAGTTGTGTTGATTGCGGCGGAAATCGCCTGCGGAAGTACGGTGGCGAGCCTGGCAGGGACATTATTGATTCGCCGCTATGTTGGCTTCCCCAATAGTTTGACAGATGAGCGAAAAATCTTTTCGTTTTTCGCATTGGGTGGGCCAGTGGCGACGAGCTTGAGCGCAAGTATCGGAGTGTTAAGCCTTTATGGAAACGGGCTTATTCCAGCGGAACACATGTTGTACAGTTGGTGGACCTGGTGGATTGGTGATGCAATAGGTGTGTTAATTGCCACGCCCTTGGTGTGTGTATTGTTTGCGGAGCCACGGCATTTTTGGCGCGGCCGTCGTCTTACTGTAGGTGTTCCGTTGGTTGTAAGTAGCCTGGTTGTTGTTGCAGTATTTATTATGTCCAGCAACAACGAACAAAAAAAACTTAACGATCAATTTGAGCAGCAGGCGCGTTTGGTTTCGGGCGCTGTTGAGGCTGGTTTGTCTTCAGTGGCCTACACCCTGGCAACCTTGCGCGGTTTGTTTGTTGCGTCAGAGCAGGTAACTCGCGCCGAGTTTTCACATTATGTCGATCAGGTAGTTATTGGGAAACAGGGAGTCTCCGGATTTTCCTGGAACCAGCGGGTGCGTCATGCGGATCGTGCTGACTATGAATCCACTATGCGCGCTGAGCTTTCTGCCGATTTTTCTATCAAAGAAAAAGACTCGAGCGGTGCATTTATTATCGCGCCTGAGCGCGCGGAATATACATCCATTACTTATGTTGAGCCTTTGCAAAAAAATGCTGTGATTCTCGGGTTTAATGTTGCATCTGACCCTGTGCGCGACGAAGCAATAATTCGCGCACGCGATAGCGGCCATTTTGCGATGACGCAGCCCTTGCAGTTGTTGCAGGACGAAACCATCTCACTTGGTGTTGTGGTGTTTTACCCCGTTTATGAACGTACTCGCTCAACCAGCACCACACTCGATCGACGTGAGTCGCTCATTGGTTATGCTACCGCGATAGTGCGCACGAATGATTTAATGAATTCGGTTCTCACGCCTTTCTCATCGGGTGATTATCAAATCCATATTGTCGATGTTACCGAGCCAGAAAAATCGCAGGTATTTTATCGCGCCGGTGAGTTCGATATGCCAGGCTATGCGCGTGATTTAGTGTTCAATCAGGAGATTTCGGTAGGCGGCAGACGATTGCTGATCAACATTGGCCCAACAGAAAAGTTTTTAACTGAACATGTCAGTTTGCAATCCTGGTTTGTGCTGGCGGGCGGCTTATTGTTTTGCAGTTTGCTCGGTGGTTTTTTACTGCTTATCAGCGGGCGTACGCAGCACATCAGTAATCTGGTTGAACAACGCACTAAAGAATTGGCAGCTATTTTGGAAAATGCGGTGGAGTCCATTCTAGTGGTTGATGAACAAGGGTTTATTCAAAAGGCCAATCCTGCTGCAGCGCAACTATTTAAATACCCATTGCTGCAATTTTCCGCTTTACACATCGCCGATATAGTGCCGGTATTGCGAGATAGTTTTAACTTGCAAAGTGATGACGTAACAACGTCGTATATGCGAGAAACGCTTGGGCGCTGTAGCGATGGCGGCGATCTGGAAATTGAATTAAGTATTAGTCCGGTTGCTATTCAAGAGCGAAAATTTTTCACGTTTATCATTCATGATGCTACTGCCAAGCGAAAAGTGGATCGTTTGAAAAGTGAATTTATTTCTACGGTGAGCCATGAGCTGCGTACACCACTTACATCCATTAAAGGTGCGCTTGGAATAGTCTTGAGTGGCAGCTTGGGGGAGATGGCAGACAAGATCCGGGATTTGCTCGTCATCGCCAGCAATAATGCCGAACGTCTGGCGCGTTTGGTTAATGATATTTTGGATGTGGATAAGCTGGAATTCGGCAATCTAGTGCTAAATATAAAACGCAGTGCTATTTATCCGCTCGTACAGCAGTCAATCGAACACAATCAGGGCTATGCCGAACGTTATGGTGTACACCTGCAATTGAATGCCACCGACTACGCCGTCATGCAATGTGCTGCCAATGTCGATACCGATCGTTTTCTGCAAGTGATGGCCAATTTGCTTTCCAATGCCGTCAAGTTTTCGTATCTGGACGGCGTGGTGCGCGTGCAGCTAACAGTGAATGGGCAGGAATTAATGGTGTCAGTTATAGATGAAGGGCAGGGCATTGCTGACGATTTCCGCCAGCGTATGTTTCAGCGCTTTGCGCAAGTCGATTCTTCCGATACTCGCCGCCACGATGGCACTGGCCTTGGGTTAAGTATTACCAAATCCATTATCGAGCGTATGGGGGGTAAAATTGATTACCAATCGACGGTAGGCAAGGGAAGTCGCTTCTATTTCACACTGCCAATAGCGAAGTAATGGATGGTCTTGTTAGGCCAATTATTAATAACAAAATCAATAGATTGGCGCAGTTTATGCTCAGCTTATATTAGTAGAGTGTTTTCTCTAAAAAAGCGGCAAAACCGGCTAAAGTTTATCCATGGGTTGCCGCTAACCTTATGTAATTTAAGATAGCCAGCGGTAGTGTATGGCGTGGGGGTATTAATGGTGAGTGGTACATCAAGTACAACGAGCAACAATGGTTCGACGGGTTCCAGCATTATTAGTGCATTGGGAACAGGATCGGGTATTGATACCAACAAATTAGCCGATCAACTAACTGAAGCTAGCAAAATGGTGCAGGCTCAACGCTTGACTACCAAAAAGACCCTGCTTGAAACCCAAATTTCTGATTTTGGCTTGTTGCGCAGCTCCTTATCCAAACTTGAAACTGCAGCTGCAGCGCTGGGCAGTGCAGACACTTTTAATGCGAAAGCGCTTTCGATTCCCGAGACTGCATTGCTGGGTATTACCAAATTGGATGCCAAAGCAGTCGCTGGAAGCTACCAATTAAAAGTCGAGCAGGTTGCTCAGGCACAATCGCTCAGCTCAGGCACGTTCACCTCCATGAGTGCCCCTATCGGAAAAGGTACTTTGACAATCCGTTTGGGTGAATGGAATGCAGCGGTAAATGATTTTGAAGTGGATTCGACGAAGACTGGCGCCACTATTACTATTGACGATACCAATAATTCCTTAACCGGTTTACGCGATGCTATTAACAAGGCCAACATTGGTGTCTCTGCCAGTATTGTGAGTGATGGTGGTTCCTTCAAATTGTTATTGGCCTCCAAGTCAGTCACTAAAAACGAAATAGAAAATACTGCAGCAGAAGATGCTGGCGCTCTTGAGCTTGCCAGTTTTA
>NZ_JBRFPI010000295.1:0-5774 GCF_053579595.1 Cellvibrio sp. | reverse complement strand
ACAAGGCGTTGCAGCACCGTTCCGGCTTCGCCTCCACTGGACAGTTTGTAAGTTGCGCTTTTGTGGTTTTGCTTCGCAAAAGTATTCCACAAAAAAACAACTTACAAACTGCGGCTGAACTTAGCGTTAAGCAGGGAGTAGCCCGAATGGCTAGAACATTGAATGCAAGTATTGTAGTTTTTTGCCTCTACGGCACATTTCTATCATTTCTCTACGGCAATACATTTTTATTTTTATCGGCGGCCTTTGGTGTGTTCGGTCTTCTGGCAGCATTTAAAGGCGGGGCATTTTTGACAGTATTAAAAATACTTTCAGCTTTAAGTATTGTGGCGCTTATAATTATTCTAATGTTCCATTATTGGTTTGAGCCTCAAATGGCTTCAACAGGCAGTGAAACATATACTTTTTATGAATCAGCTGACGAAACGCGGGTTATTCTTGTCGCAGTAGTTCCTTTAGTCTTTCTCATAGGCATTCAATTTTTGTTGTTCTGTAACAAAAGGCAAGCTTAACAAGGCGCAGCAACACGCCGCTGCGCGGCTGGACAGTTCGTAAGTCGCGCTTTTGTGGTTTTGCTTCGCAAAAGTATTCCACAACGCACAACTTACGAACTGCCGTTGTGCTTAACGTTACACAAGGCAAATATGGAATATTTTCCCGTTAAATTTAAATTGGGGTATAAATACCAATACTTAATTTGGTGCTCCGGCCAATTGGATCAGCTATTTGTTCTTGCCGGTATTGCACCAGCATTCAAAAATACGGTGCAATTGAATTCGTTTGCAAAAAGCCGCCAACTTGAATTAAGTCCAGACAATTCAACTTACAATCTTGATCAAATAAAAATGTGGTGTAAAAACCCAACATCACAAATAGAGCCAAATATTTTTTTAAATGTCTGGAATATATTTGGTGATTTGGCTGCTGCTTTTCCTTCTGAGCATAAAGAGTTTGAACGTCTAACTCAAAACTACCTTTCACAATACAATAAGTTGTTTTATGGGTGTAACTTGTTGTCACGTAAGGCAGGTGTTAAACCGTATGCACCTGTTTGGTCTGCGCAAGATTTACAAAACATGCGTATTGTGTTTATGTATGGTTTGACTTTGGTTAGAAGGAAAGTGCGTTTGCAAAATGTGTAACAAGCGACTGTGGTAAAAAATTGGTAAGTCCGTTATCAAAATCATCCTTTTCTCTTGAAGGGTATTCTTTCACCAGGGTCCGCAAATGGCCGAAGAAAGTCGGTGGCCCAAGGCGTAGGCTGAGAGGTGAGGCTTTATATCTCAAGCGTTATTTGTATTGTTTGCTAAGATATTGCTGGTCTTGAATAAGCTGTTGGAAGGTAATTAAGGAAAATCATGTCTCTACTAATCGCGATGCTCTCATTCTCCTTGGCTATGTCAATTTCGCCGGGGCCCGTAAATATGGTAATCGTTTCTTCGGGCGTTAGTTATGGAATCCGAAAAACATTTCCATTTGTGTCTGGCGCAACCATTGGTTTTACATTGCTCCTATTATTCATTGGCTTTGGTTTTTACGAAGTAATTAATTTGTACCCTTCGATTCTCGAATATCTAGCAATAGCTGGCTCACTCTATATTATGTATATGGGTTATTTAATTGGCTCATCAAGACCGGAATTAGATATTCAAAAGCAAAAGCAGCCTACTTTTATGCAAGGACTTCTTTTGCAATGGTTAAATCCAAAAGCATGGATTGCATGTGTGGCAGGCGTTTCTTTGTTTTCAGCTCCTGAAAACAAAGAAGTTTTTTTGACTTTTTCATTGGTATATTTTGTTGTTTGTTATTTGTCACTTTTTTCTTGGTCTGTTCTGGGGGATAAAGTGAAAGTTTTTCTGAGCAGTGAGTCCAGGTTAAAATTATTTAATCTATTAATGGGTGGGTTATTAATTATTACTGCCATTTTTTTACTTTACTCCCAGTTTAGTTAAACGCTGAGAACACTTAACAAGCGATGGCGGCAATACCTTCTTTTAATTGATGCTTAAAGCTGCAATGCGAAGGCCGCTATTCAGCTGTCGCGGACGTCTGCTTTTTGGCCGATTGAGGTACTTGGTAAAAAAGCCAAATAAAAAATAAATCTTTACGATACAAGAAAAGCTAACGCAAAAAAACGTGGAAGGCATAACCGAAACGATAACTAACTTTTTCGTCACAATTCTTTCATGCACACCGCTCATCATGCTCATCCCGATAGTGGATTGACTTATTAGTCCGGCGATGTAAAGAGATGAATAACAATGACTACTCGAGTAACTTTTTTTGCGTGCAGCGCCATCACCACGCTTATGTGTTTGATGTTGGCGCCAGTTTTTGCTGCAGATGCACAATCAGGGCAAAACGCATCGGCGTTAAGAATGAACGACATTCAAGTAGTGGGATCGCATAATAGTTTTAAAACAAAAATGCCCAGCGCGGTAATGACAAAACTACACGCTGAAGATGCCAAACGGGCTGAAAGCCTGGATTATTATCATGTGACATTGAGTGAGCAACTTGACGCAGGTGTGCGTCAGTTTGAGCTCGATATTTTTGCTGATCCACTCGGTGGGCGTTATGCCGATCCCAAAGGCGAAGAATGGGCGCGGGCGGCGGGTGAGGGTACCGGATTTCAGCGCGCGCCTATGCTCAAACCCGGATTCAAAGTGCTGCACAATCCCGATGTGGATTATCTCAGCAGCTGCGCAACGCTAATTGGCTGCCTCAGTGAGATCGATCGCTGGTCGCGCGCGCATCCGCGCCATCTCCCAATTATGATTACGCTCAATGCGGCCGACACAGCTTCCGGTCGGCCGGGAATTACCGATCCATTGCCACTCAATAATAAGGCGTTGCTCGATGCGCTCGATGCTGAGATTCGCTCAGCGCTTCCGGGTGATCGCCTGATCACACCCGATGAGGTGCGCGGCACTGCGCCGACGTTGCGCGAAGCGGTGCGTAACAAAGGTTGGCCAAGTCTCGCCGCTGCGCGTGGACAACTGTATATTTTGTTTGATGTGCGCCCGGCAGTGTCTGAGGCGTATCGCGCGGGTCATCCGTCGCTCGCCGGTCGGGCGATGTTTGGTTGGTATGCCGATGATCAAGCCGAAGGCGTGATTCAAATCGTGCAAGACCCGTTAGTCGATGGTGAAAAAATTAAGGCGTGGGTTAAGCAGGGTTTAATCGTGCGTACTCGCACCGATGCAGGCACGCACGAAGCGCGGCGCAAGGATTATTCCAAAGCAAACGCAGCAATCGCAAGCGGCGCACAGGCAGTGAGTACCGATTATTATCCCGGTGCGCCCGATCCTTTATCGCTCGGCTTTGTGATTACTTTCAGCAATGGAGCTATGGCGCAGTGCAATTCCGTGCGAATGACGAATTGCGCTAATTACAAATCCGCTTTGGTAGAAGTGTTGTCGCCTTGACGCTGTGGAATGCAGAGTAAAATCAGTACATCGCTCGCACTGTTTAAGATAAAAGAGTCGTATTCGATGTTGCGTGTTGACGAGTAAAAAAATACGGCGGATTTTTGCAAATCCGCCGTATTTTTTTGGAAAGTTAAAAGCCGATAATAATAAACCGGTTTTATTCGACCTTCTTGTATGGGCCGTTGGGAAGACCGCGAGCCTTGTTATTAACTGCTAAAAGATTTTGCTGCGCAGAGAGTCCGTAGGTTTTATCAACAATTGCGCTGGCAATTTGTTCGGCAATGGCGCCGACAATAGCTCCAGCCAAACCGCCACCGCCATCACTAGAGCCTTGTTGTGCCTGAATTTTAGCGTTCCACAATAAAGTTCCGGTGTTGGTGTCAACCAGGCGAACATCGGAATCAATTACGGTAACCGATGAAATGAGCTGAAACTTCTGGCCCCATTGATTGATGTTAACGTACAGCACAGCATCCGCGCCTGTCACATCGCGGATTTTTTCAAGCGGAATACTGTTCATCTCATCAGGTGTTGGCAAACCATTTTCTTTCATAAACGTATCCACCACGGCAACAGGGAACACATAGTACCCCTGCTCAGCCAGTGGTTTGGATATGGTTGATAAAAATGTATAGGTAGAATTAACGTCCGTTGATTCACTGGTCGGTGGAATAACCAGAATGGATTTTGGTTTTGCTGCGTTGATTGCAGTGTAGTCGTAGGGTTGAACCGCACAACCTGATAGCACGGCAATTGCGCAAGCAATTAATAAAAGTCCTATTTTTTTCATTTTATTGTTTTCCTTTTTCCAAGCGGGTCAACATACCATCTACAAAAATGGCTGATTCAGGGTAGCGGGCAATTTCTTCGTTCAACGCTTGTTTGGCTTGCTCGCTATCGCCAATGCTGGCATAGAGCATCCCCATATGCGCGTACACACCTGGTGGTACGGGTTTGCCTTTGCTTGCTGCAATTTCAATATCCTTGCGCAGAGTATCGAGCTGTTGATCGGGAGTTGCTTTGCCGGGATTTTTATACATGTCGTATACGACTTGTTCGTAACTACCCCAGTGGTACATGGTTTGGTTATTGGCACAGCCAACCAATAAAAGTACAAGTGATAAACCTGCAATTGTTTTCATCGTATTTTCCTTGTTTTTAGTATTACTGCTTGATATTCCACACACCATTTTGCAGGTCGCGTACCATGTTGTTTACTGCTTCAGTAATGGCGAAGTTAAGTACTTTACCGTTGAGTGTTGCATCGTAACCTGCGGTGCCGCCGAAACCGACAACCTCACGGTTACTCAATTCGTATTCGCCAGCGCCCTGAGTGGAGTAAATTATTTCAGATGTAGTGACATCCACAATATTGAGCGACACTTTTGCGTAAGCTGTTTGTTTTTTGCCTGACCCAAGAATGCCAAATAATTGTTGGTCGCCAGTCACTTTGCGGCCAAATTCAGTCACATCGCCAGTGACTGCATAATTAGCCCCTTTTAATTTTTGGCTGACGCCCGAAATTTTCGCTTCATTTTCAAGCCCTGCCATGTTCTCGCGGTCAACGACAGTAAAGCGGTTAGTCTGTTGCAAATGTGTTTTCAAAATGGTTTTGGCTTGATTGCCCAGATTGTCCACGTTAGTTGAAAACATGCCCTGCAAATAAGTTGAGCGATTTTGGAAGTTGCCCACCACCAGTGTGTGCTTTTGTCCTTGGTAAACGGTACCGTGGGTTTCAACCGTTTGCGGCACAACTTGACGATGGGTTTCCGTTGCGCAGGCGGAGCAGAGCAGGATGGCACTGCCCAGCCCTAAATATTTAATACTTGTCCAGCTGATGATTTTTAGCATTCCATAAAACTCCATATGTTGAGGGGGGTAAAACAAGTTATTTTTTGATATCAAAAAGCCGCCCTAGGTGGCGGCTTTTTGATTTTTGTTGCAAATGAAGTGTAGTGCGTATTTTTCGAATTACACGTTAAATAAGAAGTGCAACACATCACCATCTTTTACAATATATTCTTTCCCTTCTTTGCGTGACTTGCCGGCGTTCTTGGCACCTTGCTCACCTTTGTATTGCACAAAGTCTTCGTAAGAAATCGTTTCAGCGCGGATAAACCCTTTTTCAAAATCGGTGTGGATCACGCCAGCCGCTTGCGGTGCAGTTGCGCCTACGGGAATTGTCCAGGCGCGCACTTCTTTTACACCAGCGGTGAAATAGGTTTGCAATCCGAGCAGTTGGTAACCGGCGCGAATGACGCGGTTCAGGCCGGGTTCTTCCATGCCCATTTCATCGAGGAATTCTTTTTTGTCATCGCCTTCAAGTTCGGCAATATCGGCTTC
>NZ_JBRFPI010000294.1:0-5778 GCF_053579595.1 Cellvibrio sp. | reverse complement strand
GGTCGAAATCATCACCAAATACTTTGATCGCCAGTTCGGCGCGCACACCGGAAAGCAGTTCATTAAAGCGCATTTGAATTGGTTGCAAAAACTCATAACGGTTGCCAGGAATGGGCGTTACCAGCGCCTCCAAATCAGCGACAACTTGCGCTTTGGTTTTATCCGGATCTGGCCATTCGCTTCGCGGTTTAAGAATAATAAAATTATCCGCCACGCTCGGTGGCATAGCATCAGTGGCTACTTCAGCCGTACCGATTTTGGCAAAAACACGCTCAACTTCAGGCATGGTTTTTATTTTTGCTTCAAGCTGCTCTTGTAATTGCAGCGCTTGCGTCAACGATGTACCGGGAATGCGCAGCGCATGCATAGCAATATCACCTTCATCAAGATTGGGGATAAATTCACTTCCCAAACGTAATGACAACGAACCACATATCAATACCAGGAGCGCAGCAAAACCAGCCACCCAAAGGCGCCATTTAAGTACAAGCTGCAACAAGGGCTGGTACACAGCCAGAGTACGCTTGATGACGGGATTGGCTGATTCCTCAAACGGCTTTTTAAACAAAATAGCCACTGCCGCAGGCACAAATGTAATCGACAAAATCATCGCACTTACCAGCGCAATAATGACGGTAATCGCCATGGGGTGAAACATTTTGCCTTCGACACCGGTCAGCGCAAAAATCGGCAGATACACGGCGGTGATAATAAATACACCAAACAGGGCCGGACGCATCACTTCGCAGGTTGCATCAAATACCAATGCCAGGCGTTCATTGAGTGGTAGTGGTTTTGAGCGGCCAGCTTCGCTTAACCGACGCAAGCAGTTTTCAACAATGATGACTGCACCGTCCACAATCAGGCCGAAATCCAGCGCCCCCAAACTCATCAGGTTGGCGCTCACCCGGCTTTGCACCATGCCGGTAATCGTCATTAACATTGCGATAGGAATGACGGCGGCAGTGAGCAATGCCGCGCGAATATTGCCCAGTAATGCGAACAGCACAACGATAACTAACAGCGCCCCTTCCAAAAGGTTTTTTTGCACGGTAACCAAGGTGTTATTGACGAGGCTGGTGCGGTCATAAACAGCTGTCGCAGTAATACCATCGGGTAAGCTGCGTTGCACCTCTTCGAGCCTTTCACCCACTTGCATGGCTACCGTGCGGCTGTTTTCGCCAATCAGCATAAATACCGTGCTCAACACCACTTCGCGGCCATTTTGCGACGCGGCGCCAGAGCGCAACTCCAATCCCTCTTCAACATTGGCCACATCTTTAATGCGCACCGGTACACCTTGTTCCTCGTAGAGAAGAGTGTTTTCTATATCTGCCAAGGTTTGCGCTTGACCTGGTACTCGCAATAACCACTGCGCGCCGCTGTGCTCAATAAATCCCGCACCACGGTTATTACTCGCGCGTTCTATCGCCGTAATTACATCCGCTTGGCTGACATTCATGGCCAGTAATTTTTGCGGATCTAGTGCCACCAGAATTTCGCGTTTGTAACCACCAATCGGGTTTACTTCGACCACTCCTGGTACGCGCAATAATTGTGGCCGGATAATCCAATCGTGTACCGAGCGAAGATCCGTCGGCGTTATTACTGAGCCATCGGCATTGGTTGCGCCGGGTTCCGCATCAATAGTAAACATAAAGATCTCACCCAAACCACTCGCCACTGGGCCGAGCGATGGCGTTAAGCCTTTGGGGAGTTGCGCCGAGACAGACATGAGCCGTTCACTCACTTGCTGACGAGCAAAATGAATATCGGTGCCATCAGCAAAAATCAGAGTGATTTGCGATAAGCCGTAACGTGATAGTGAGCGCGTGTATTCCAGCTTGCGCATACCGGTCATGGCGGTTTCCAGCGGAAAGGTAACGCGCTGTTCTACTTCCAATGGCGTATAGCCGGGAGTTTCAGTATTAATCACCACCTGAACATTGGTGATGTCAGGGACAGCATCAATCGGCAAACGATTGAAATTCCACGCGCCCAAACCACAAACCAGCACGACCAGACTGAGTATGAGCGCGCGGCGTTGCAGCGAAAAATGAATCAATGATTCCAACATGATGAGGCCTTCGCTTAGTGGTCGTGAGACGCGCCGGATTTTTCAATATCGGCTTTGATGACAAAACTGTTTTCTGTAACATAGCGAGTGCCGGGTTCCAATCCACCCAGAATCTCAACCCATTCGCCCGCTTCACGCCCCAACTCCAGCATGCGTACTTCGTATTCATCGCCCACCTGCGCATAGACCACGGTGAAATCCCGAAACGCCTGCAAGCCAGTGCGCTTAACGGCGAGTGGAACTTCATATTCGGCCACTTCGATACGCGCACTGATTAATGCGCCCAAGGGTAAAGGCTGATCAAGTGTTACGCGTGCGTTGATGGATTGGTTGGAATTGGTTTCTACCGCGAGATGATCGATGGTGGTAGCAATCTCCTGATCGCGATAGATCAATGTGACCTGGGCACCCGGTTTTACCAGTGCCAATTGTTCGGGGAAAATAGCGAGATCTGCTGCCACCTCGGTGTTATCGACAATGCGCACCAACGTTTGCCCTTGCGTTTGCTGACCCACCTTGGCATTGAGATTGGCAACGACACCCGAGATCGGGGCATTCACCACATAGGTTCGTAAGCTCTCGTTACTCTCCACGGTAACCAGTGCTTCGCCCGCCTTGACGGGTTCACCAAGTGCAGCATGCACAGCGGTAATTACTCCATTAAAACGGGCTTGCACTTCGCGCTCGCGCAGGGGTGTAGCGACGACTTTGCCATAGACTTCAGTGGTTTCTTCTAGCGACGCAGGGCCTGCGATTTCAGTCGCAATTTCCAGCGCCGTGGCGACAGCAGGCTCAATACGTGTGCGACCCTCCAGGCTATCGTACTTCCAGTGATGTTTCGTGCCGTTTACGGTAGCAGTGATATGAACGATAAAGGAATGAGGTTCATAAATGACGGAGTCGCCACGCAAAAAATTGCCTTGCGCAGCAAAGTTAATGACATCGGTTTTATCGCCCAAGCGCACCAAACGCACCTGTAAATGCACATCTTTCGGTGCAATAGGTTTGCCATCAACAAATACCCAGGCCCGAAATTCAGGTGGAACGCCCGTTTCAAAAATAGCGAGTTCGACACTAACATTTTTGTCATGCAGCATACGGCCATTGTTGGCGCCTTTCTCTACCGCAACAGCCGACTCGGCGCCATGTCCATCCGCTGCTAGTAGTTCGCTACCGTCATCGCTACAGGCTGCAAGCACAAGACTGGCGATGCCAATCAGCAACCATTGTTGCCAGCGAGTATGTTCTCTTGTGCGATCCGTTAATACCTTCATATGGCTAGCCTCATGGTTGTTCGGTGTGTGGTGTGATCTCGACACCGGTTAAACGTTAAATTTCAAATACGCAGACGGGAGGGAAATGCGCATTCTGTCATCAAAAAACCGATTGGCAGTCGGTTTTATGCGTGTGAGATGTTACAAAATAAACATGTTTATTGTTTCCCGGTCAGTGAATTAAGGGTGGTAGTGCAGAAGGGTTTCGATGCGGTGATGCAAGGTATTCGCGTAATAGATACCGATAAAAACCAATGCGGCAGTGCTCAGGAGAAAGCTGGGAACGGGAAACGCGCGTCCGTGATCGCTGCCATCCAGCAACTGCCGGATGCGCTGCTCTACCGCCGTGGTACAAAAGGCACAAGCATGAAATTCCGGTTGTTGTTTGCGATAACGCAGGGTCAGGCGATTCACTTTAACAAGGGTATTTGCAATCAATGTGGCATCATTGGATTGGCGGGCAACTGTTGCATCTGCCTGCTGTTCGACGAGCAGCTCCATAGCAGCGTAAAGCGATCGACGAGCGGGAGGAACACATACACCGAGCAGTATTGTGAACAACCATAGCCGCAAGGGATCATGCGCTTGCTGGTGCGCTTGTTCGTGACGGTAGACGATATCCAGTTCTTCAGCCGTCAATACGTTTTCAAGTGCTTTGCTCAGCAAGATTTGAGGCTTGATCAAACCCAATGTAAAGGCGTTAGGAATCTCACTGTCTACTCGATAGCATCCCCTGGCATCCACATCAGAAAATGCAAGCAGCGTTGCCAAATAACGGCGCTGTTGTGCTCTGCTCCAGAGCGTGGTCATTAATTTCAGGGTCGTAAAACCAGCTAAAAGCATTACCACCAAACCTTGCCAACTAAACCAATGAAAATGACCTTGGGTAAGATTCAAGGGGTGATGATCAACTACAAAACCCAGCTCATGGCTTAATGCAGGTGTAAGCACCAATATTCCCGCATAAATACCAACACCGTAAGGAAACAGCGCTATACACCAGAGGAAACACTGCTTGGCTGATACGTTAAAACTGGCAATTGCCCTTAACAAATAGATCTGCGCAACCGCCATGCACAAGGCGGCGCCTAGGGTGGCAAGTCCTACGACTAGCCACAGGTGCAGCAGTACACTACCTGTGCCTGTGGTCACAGCGCCTCATCCTTTTTTTGTTGCCGCGAATCCTGAATCAGAGCTTCCAGTCGATCCAGATGTGCCTCGTCAAGGTCCGCAGAAAGGCTCACAAAGGCCGCGAGTAAATGATCGTGATAAGATGAAAAGTCTTGGGTGACCGTACGAATCAGTTCGCCGAGAAACGCTTTTTTCTCCATCGCCGCGCGGTACTGATAGGCATGCCCCTGTTTTTCGCGCATGAGGATAGCTTTTTTATGTAGTCGATCCAGAGTGCTCTGTATGGTATTCAGGCTGCCACCACGGCTTTTTTTAAAATGATCATGAACCTGCTTGGCATCGGCTGAGCCGACTGTCCACAGATAATTCAGTACCAATTTTTCCAATTCGCCCAGATGCACAGTGAACTCGCTTTGCTTGCTAATTAATGGCGTAGAGCTTAAGGTGTAAAAAACCGACATGCAATCGGTTTTTTAAACGGACGTGATGAATCACCTCAATCCCAACAAGAAAACCAATATTGATGTAGGTTAATGCTCCAACAATTCCTTCATGATGCCGCAATCTTTTACTGCCTGCTGAGCATCACATTTGGTTCGAAGTTCACCGAGTTGACGGCGTAATTCCTGAAGTTCAGCAAGACGAACATCTACTTGCTGGATATGGCTATCGATAATTGTATTTATACTATTACAGGTTTCGTTTGGGGTACTGGAGTAGCCGATCAACTGGCGGATCTCCTCCAGTGTCAATCCTAGGTTCCGGCATTGCTTGATAAAGAAAAGATCATGGGAGGCTGCTTCGTCGTAAAAGCGATAATTACCTTCGGTACGAGAGACTGTAGATAGCAAGCCTTCCTGTTCGTAATAACGTATGGTTTGGACACTAAGACTCGTAAGTTTTGCAAGCGCGCCTATTTTCATACAGATTCCCGTATTGACTCTATAGTTACTGTAGACTTTATACTGTTTCATAGTTCCTTGCATCGCAAGGAACGGCAATGAACTTCTGAAGGCTAAGGCTCTCATAACTGTTTCGTGCCAAAGGGCTGTTATTTGATACGCCAATTTTTGTGTTATGGCAGTCACCACTACAGACAATCGCTGGATTACTGCCATAATCCGGCCAACTTTTTTGGAACTAATAAGTAATTGTGAATTACTTCCTGCGTTATAAGTATTGGGCTTTAATGTCCACACTGCTCTGGCTGATGGCTAGCTGGACAGGTGTGCACGGGCACTATTGCTTTGATGGTCAGGAACCACCTATCTCTATTCACCTCGACAATGTCGATAC
>NZ_JBRFPI010000293.1:0-5779 GCF_053579595.1 Cellvibrio sp. | reverse complement strand
TGCTGGGACCTATATCAGCCCGGCTAAGTACAATGGCCAGTGCTCCAGCTGCGGGAGTATCATGTTGTCCAATCAACTTGATAAGTTGTAAGTAATCCGGTTTTGAAACAATGAGGGAATTTTCTTTTTTTGTGCGCACGGCGTTCTCCAAAAAATAAAGTATATGCACGCCAGAAGTAATCTGGCGTGAAAGAATCAGTGTTTAAGTGGTTTTGATGGTCGGGCGATTAAGCAATAAAAAGCTTAATCGCCACAAACGACAAAGGCGCGAATGGAATTGCATTCCTGAGCGCGAGGTGGCGTAATATGGTGAGAAATATTTTTGCAGTTGGTCATGACTAAACCATAGCACTTCGCTTGTTTGACTTGCAAGCCCATTGTTGGGCGATGTTTAATGTAAGTGTAAAAATTAATGTGGGGGCGGTAATGAATACTCAACAACCCAAACCGATTTTTCTGAAGCCCGGCGAAGGGCGCGTCTATCCTATGGGTAGGATCTCCGCGCTATTCAAAGCGGATGGTGAAGAAACTGCCGGACGCTATTCCATTTCCGAGTGGTGGTTAGAGCCCCATACTCAAGGACCGGGAGCACACAGGCATGATGAAGATGATATTTTTTACGTTATCGAAGGTGTAATGAGTTTTCTGATGGGTGATGAGTGGACTCATGCCGGGCAAGGTTCCTTTGTTTTAATTCCAGGCGGTGTGACACACGATTTTGAAAATCGCAGCGATGCAAAAGCAGGCGTGCTTAATTTTTCTGTGCCGGGTAATTTTGAGCAAGCAATGCCAGATATTGTGGCTTGGTTTAAAGAGCATCCTGCTGGAGATACTGTGCGAGTTACAAACTCCTGTTCACTTTAACGATAAGGAAGATCGCATGGAGTTAGTTGTCCGAAAAATTCAAGCGGCAGATGATTTGGTTAAATTAACAGAATTAATTCATGCTGCTTATGCCCCTCACGCTGAGTCGGGTCTTAGATACTGTGGAACACACCAAACGGTCGAAGACACCGCTAAGCGTCTGGACATGGGAATATGTTTGGTTGCATTCTTAAATGGAGAGTGTGTCGGCACTGGGCTTTTTCGTTGGCCACAGCCTGAGTCACCTGTCGCGCTCTATAGAGATCCGACTGTTTGGACTTTGGCACAATTTTGTGTTTCACCTAAGTATAAAGGCCGTGGGATTGGCAAACAAATTCATACGCAGGGTTTGGAATTATTAAAGGAAAAAGGTATCTCAAAAATTGCATTAGATACGGCAGAGCCAGCAAAAAATCTTATAAAGATGTATGAGTCATGGGGGTACGAAGTGGTGGGTACTTGTGATTGGAGACCATTTACGAATTACAGCAGTATTGTCATGGCAATGAGTTTTTAATAGTGCAAAACACTCATCTCCAATTTTAATTGTCCCATCGCGGGCGCATTGTCAATCCGTTATTTTTATTCCAATAGAATTGTATTCGGTCAATAAAAAACGGCAGCCGAAGCTGCCGTTTTTCATTTCACATCAAACCAATTATTTTTTATTGACAGCTACGTACCAGTGTCCAGGCATTGGTCCATGCCCAGCCGGTGCCTGGTGCATAGGCGCCACCTTGTGAGCACCAACCGCCCACGGTGCATTGATACTCATTGCCAGCATTAACGACTTTGGCGCCGGTTGCGTAGGTAGCCCCGTTCACGTATGCAGGGGATGTGCAGTTACCGGTTGATACGGAAGAGGCAACTGATGAGCGCGAGCTGCTGGCCACAACAGCGGACGACACGCTGGAGGTGCCGCCTTCGCTACAAGCACCCAGATCCAACCAGTAGTTGTATTGGCCAGAGGTGAGTGCCGGGTCGTTACCCTGTGTCCAATAGTTTGCTTGATAGCGTTTGCTGTTGTGTTGCACTTGTTGTGGTTTGTTGTAGACGGTTGCAGCATTCCAGGTGGGCAAGCCTGCACAGGTATTGTTGGAAATACTGGAGGTAGTTCCAGTTGATGAACTGGTTACCGCAACAGACGATGGTGCGGATGATGAGGCTACAGGGACGGAGCTGTTAGAGGTGCCGTACACAACATCAATACATTGATAGAAGGCTTCCGGTGCATCTGTTACCGGATCGCGCTGCCAAATGCTGTACACAATATGGCGACCAGTGCGTGGCGGCAGATTAACCATGTGTGTCGATGTGGCTTCGCGATCGGCTGGGCCTGATTGATGGATTTGTTCCAGGTCAGACCATTTCAACGGAGTTGTCGCCGGGTTAAAACCTTGCTTGGTAATGTAGTAACGGAAGTATTTGGTCTTATGTTGTGCGGTGTTGGTCCATACAAATGCGCGTGTGCCTGCGCTGACGGTGGTTGCACCCCAATCGCCGCGGGCGAGGTTTAATCCGTTCATGCTGCCAATATTTGCGCTACAGAGTTTGCCGTCGGGAATCAGGCCTTGGTGATTGTCATTAGCGCCACCAATACCGATGGATTGGGGTTCATATTGGCTCGAATTACCTGCCGCCGCAGCTGCTTGGCACGCGGGAGAGCTGCCGCCACCTTGTGCAGATGTACACAGGAACGCACGGCTTTTGGGGCTGGAAACATAACCGTGGGCGCTGGCTTCAATAGCGCCGAGCAAGGTTGCTGCTCCCAGCACCGCCGACAAACTAAAAGTATTAAACGCTTTAATACATGAAACAGCGGGTTGATTATTGATTATTTTCACTTTCAATCTCCATCTCTGATCAAGGTTGTTGGAATTGTTCAAAAACGAATAAATGTTTTTGAGCGAATAAAAATGCACTGCGTATGCTGCGATTCAAATTTCTATTCGGAGGTCGAGTCTACGGCTCTTGCAACAAAATTCCAGTACGACTTTTCGCCAATGTGGTGTTTTTGCGTTCGACTTTACGCTGGAGAATAACGCACAGGTATGAAGGGTGATTGAGGCGTCAAGCGCCCTTGAGCAAATCCACATTTGTGTGGGTTGCAGATAAATGCGGGCAGTGGTGGTGAGATTAAAATTGCCAAGTCAATTTGGCGAAAATGCTGCGTTCAATTTCTCCTGCATTAATATTATCGGCTTTGTTGAACTCGCGGTGACTGCTGTCCGTCAGGTTTTGTCCGGTGATATTAAAACGCAGGGTTTTGCTGAGCTGGGTGCCGAGATTAATATCGAGGCGCAGGTAGCTGCCCACTTTGCTTGCAGGTAATTCATCGACATAAGTAGCGGTAGTATCCAGGGTCCAGCTGTGGTTAATATTCCAGAAGATTTTTAATCCTGCCTGATGCTCGGGTGCTAATTTTTCTGCTTCTTCTTGTGCCGGATCAAGCGCGTTGAGCGACAGCTGTAAGTAGCTGTAATTGAGCGCGATTTTTAAATTGGGATTAACCGCCCAATTGATTGCTGTTTCAATCCCCTCTGATGTTCCCCGCATGTTATTGGTAAAGATAAAGGGAATAAAAAGATGGGGCGGATCAATTCCATTGTTTACTAGCCGCACATTTTCCGGGTCGGCCATGGTTGTGCTGAGCGAGTCATAATCATTGTAAAACGCGGCTAAATCGACCGATACCGTGGGCGCTAATTGTTGGCGATAACCCAATTCGTAAGCCATGAGTTTTTCTGATTTGAAATTGTCATTGGGGACAAAAGCGGCGCGTACATTGGCCGCAGTGGCGAGTGTGCTGGTTACGTCTTCTTCGAGCGGTGTTGGGGTGCGCACTGCGCGGGATACCGAAGCCCAGAGCGTTTGGTGTTGATTGGGTTGCCATTGCAAGCGCGCATTGGGTTGGAATTCAAAACCAGAGAATTCATTGTGTTCAAATTTAGCGCCCAAGGTTAAAAACCAGGTTTCCGGTGCGAGCGTAATTTTATCTTGCACAAAAGCGCTATAGAGGCTGTTGTGGCGTTGCTGTGGAGTGAAGGCAGTATTGTTATCACCTTGTTCGTTGTCGGTGAGATAACGATATCCGGCGCCAACAATAATGTCGTGTGCTGACAGGGGCGCAAGATTGTATTGAGTATCCACATCGTAAGTGATGCGGTCATCAATAAAATTTAAGGGCTCGTCGCGTTTGGCCCAATCGATATACGTTTGTATGCTCAACTGTGAGCCATCGTGATGTTTGTCGGTCCAACGTCCTAAAAGATTGATCCCCTCGTAGCGAATAATTTGTTGTTTGACGGGCATGTAAGGCGCGATTAACGAAAAGTGCGGACGCTGTTGTTCGGTGTCGGTGCGATAGGCATCGCCTTGCAGGGTAAATTCATCGCTCCAGTCAGCGCGGAAACCAGTGCGGAATCCATCCCATTCATCGTAGGTGTCTTGTTGTTTATTGCTGCCAGCAGCAGGGGGTGCGCGCGATGCGTCCTGTTTGAATGCATTGGCATAAACACGATAGGAGCCATTGCTGCCGAAGCTGCCGCCCTGGCGTGTGCTCAACGCTCCCTTTTCTTCATTGCCGTAGATTGCGCTGGTGAGATTGCCTTGGGTATCGCGGGTGTGTTTAGTGATGATATTGATTACGCCATTGACGGCGTTGGCGCCCCACAATGTTCCGCCCGGACCACGCACAACCTCGATCCGTTCAACATCTTCCAGCATCAGGTTGTGCGCTTCCCAGAGCGCACCGCCAAACACCGGGTTGTATATCGTGCGTCCATCGATGAGCACCAGTAATTTGTTCGCAAGGCCGTTATTAAAACCACGGATACTGATTGCCCAACTATTGGAATCGGTACGCGCGACTTGCACGCCGGGCACCATGCGCAGTGCGTCGGGAATAGTGGTCACGCCGGAGCGGATAATGTCTTCGCTGGTTACCACATAAACTGCGGCGGCTGCGTCCGCAACAGCTTCTGCTTTTTTAGAGGCGCTATGTACTTTGACTTCCAATAGCTGTTCAAGCGTGAGTTCAAAATAATCAACCGCAGCGAGTGCTAGGGAATCCGGGGCAAGGAGCATTGCACCCAGCATAGCGGTGCGAGACAAAGTATCGCGCATCAATCGGTCTGTGGGCATTGGCTTATCCTTTGACTGCCAGTGTTGGTATCCAACCTGTCTTGCAAATAGGTGAAGCGATAGGGGCGTTGTTTTGCTGTAGAGGATAGGATAGTCCACTGGCTTCAGACCCACCGACGCATTTTCCCCGGATCGAGACGATGATCACCATTAGTCATTCAAGTGAGTTATTAGGCGACATATTGAGCATCGGTGTGTATCTGGTTGTGGTGTATTTCAGGCCGCCCACGAATTGAACATCCCTCCTAGGGGCAGAGCCAATGGGGGCTGGCGGTTATTACCAAAGGTTCATGCACAGAGTTATTCACAGCTTTTGTGGATAAAAGCGATTTTGTCGCAATTGGAAAGGCTTGTTGACGGAAATGTGGGGACGCGCTGTGGCGATTGCTGCCGATGGGCATAGTATTTGCTGATGTCCTTGGGGTATCAGGAAATAAAGCGTCGCTGTGTTCTTATTTCCGGGCAGGGTTAGTGGCTGATGCTGGTGCCAGTGGTTTTTAGCGGACTCGCACTGTGGAAATCGCATTTTTAGCTCCTCCAGGTGTAAATTCCGTGCATTTTATGTACTTGGTGTGCCCGCTCTTGTTTGGTGCGCTTGCATCGCAGCCTGCACCTTTGTAATCTGCGCGGCCGCGAAAAAGTCCGAATAATTCTATAATGCGAGTTTTTATCATTAGGTAGGCTATTCCTGTTGCCATTTTCTACCCATAAAAGGGGGGATGGCGTAGAATGCCGCCCGCTTTTGGTGATTCGCTTGTGCGTTTTTTAATCC
>NZ_JBRFPI010000292.1:0-5790 GCF_053579595.1 Cellvibrio sp. | reverse complement strand
ACTTCAGCAGGTGCCTTTTCTACAAACGCGGCATTGCCAAGTTTTGCTTCAGTGCGCTCGATATCCTGAATTAGTTTAGTGCTCTCTTTGGTAAGGCGGGCGATTTCCGCATCTTTATCAATCAGGCCTGCCATTGGTACCAGGATTTCCATTTGGCCAACCAAGGCTGTGGCAGACATAGGTTCGGTCTCACCGGTGTTCAGCCAGGTAACGCTTTCCAGTGATGCTAATTTCTTCAGGAATTGCTGGTTGTTGTTCAGGCGCTGCTGATCTTCACTGGTACCATTTTTAAATAGTACCGGTAAATCTTTAGCGGGAGAGATGTTCATCTCGCCGCGAATATTGCGCACACCCGCAACCACCGATTGCAGCCATTCAACATCGTTTAATGCTTGTTGATCGATTTTGCTGTCATCCGCTTGCGGATAGGGTGCATGCATGATTGTTTCGCCCGTTGCACCTGAGAGCGGTTTGATAATTTGCCAAATTTCTTCAGTGATAAATGGCATCAGTGGATGTACCAAGCGGAAAATAGTTTCCAGTACGCGCACCAGTGTACGGCGAGTACCTTTCTTTTGCGCTGCTGTTGCATCGGCATTAAACAAAACCGCTTTGGTCGCCTCCAAATACCAGCTGCAGTATTCGTCCCACACAAACGAATAAATTGCTTGTGAGGCTAAATCCAGTCGATAGTTATCCAGATTTTCCGCAACCATTTTTTCTGCGATTTGCAATTTACTAATAATCCAGCGATCGCCTAGCGACAATTCATAATCACTTGAGCCATCCTGCCCGCAGTCCTGGTTTTCACATTGCATCAATGTAAAACGCATGGCGTTCCAGATTTTGTTACAGAAGTTGCGATAGCCTTCTACGCGGCCCATATCGAATTTAATATCGCGACCAGTCGATGCAAGTGAGCAGAACGTGAAGCGCAATGCATCTGTTCCGTAAGCCTGGATTCCTTCCGGAAATTCTTTGCGGGTTTGCTTTTCGATTTTGCCGGCATCTTTTGGATTCATTAAACCGGTTGTGCGTTTTTGCACGAGGGTTTCCAAATCAATGCCGTCGATAATGTCGAGTGGGTCGAGCACATTGCCCTTGGATTTCGACATTTTTTGACCTTGGCCATCGCGCACCAAACCATGTACGTATACGGTTTTGAACGGAATTTGCGGCGTGCCATCTTCATGCTTCACCAAATGCATAGTGAGCATAATCATGCGCGCAACCCAGAAGAAAATAATATCGAAACCAGTTACTAGCAAATCGGTCGGATGGAATTTTTTCAGGAATTCCGTTTGCTCTGGCCAGCCGAGTGTTGAGAAAGTCCACAAACCTGAGCTGAACCAGGTGTCCAATACGTCTTCGTCCTGATTCAAGTTTACATCCGCACCAAGATTATATTTGCTGCGTACTTCCGCTTCATTGCGACCAACATACACTTTGCCGCTTGCGTCATACCACGCAGGGATACGATGGCCCCACCACAATTGACGGCTGATACACCAATCCTGAATGTCGCGCATCCAGGAGAAGTACATATTCTCGTATTGTTTCGGTACGAACTGGATGCGACCGTCTTCAACCGCAGCGATTGCCGGTTCCGCTAATGGTTTGGTACTTACATACCATTGGTCAGTTAACCATGGTTCGATAACAACGCCTGAACGATCACCGCGCGGTACTTTCAAGCCGTGGTCGTCAATTTTTTCCAGCAATTGAGCTGCTTCAAATGCAGCGACAATTTGCTTGCGCGCTTCGTAGCGATCGAGCCCGGCGTATTGAGCGGGCAGGGTGCCGTCGATTTGCGTATTGAGGCTGCCATCCAAATTAAAAATTTGAGCAACACCTAAAATCGCGGCGTTTTTATCGAGCACATTAATCAAGGGCAAATTGTGGCGCTTGCCTACTTCATAGTCGTTGAAATCGTGTGCGGGAGTAATTTTCACGCAGCCAGTGCCGAACTCGCGATCAACGTAATCATCGGCAACGATTGGAATCAAACGATTAACCAATGGCAGCAGAACAAATTTACCGATCAGCGATTTGTAACGCTCATCTTCAGGGTGAACCGCAACAGCACTATCACCCAACATGGTTTCAGGGCGAGTGGTTGCAACGACCAAATAATTTTTGCCGTCAGCGGTGGTGGCGCCCTCGGCTAATGGATAGCGCAGATTCCACAGTGAGCCTTTTTCATCGTGGTTTTCCACTTCCAGGTCAGAAATGGCGGTGTGCAGTTTAGGATCCCAGTTCACCAGACGTTTGCCGCGATAAATCAGGCCGTCATCAAACAAGCGAACAAAGGCTTCCTGCACTGCGGTAGATAAGCCGTCATCCATGGTAAAGCGCTCGCGGCTCCAATCGACTGACGAGCCCAAGCGGCGAATTTGACGAGTGATGGTGCCACCGGATTGCTCTTTCCATTCCCATACTTTCTCGAGGAATTTTTCGCGCCCGAGATCGTGGCGGCTGACACCTTGCGCCGCCAATTGGCGTTCGACCACCATTTGCGTGGCGATACCCGCGTGGTCGGTACCCACTTGCCACAATGTATCGTCGCCTTTCATGCGGCGATAGCGAATCATGGTGTCCATTACTGCATTGTTAAACCCGTGCCCCATATGCAGGCTGCCAGTGACATTCGGTGGCGGAATCATCATGCAGTAGGGGGTGCCGTCTCCAGCAGGCTTAAAATAGCCTTTTTCTTCCCAGGTTTGGTACCACTGGCGTTCGATAGCATGGGGTTCGTAGGTTTTTTCCATAGCAATAACAGACTCTTGCGGATGCCGCTGCGCGGCTGATCAATAGGCGTAAAAACAGGCTGGCGATTATACATTCTGGCGTCGGTATGGCCTAGTCGAACATCTGATAGGTTAGAATAATCACCTACAACTTCCTCAATAGTCTTGGGTTGCTTATGACCGATTCAGTGATTCAACATTCTCCTATAGATGCGGTGATAACTTGGGTAGATGGCGCTGATCCTGCTCATAAAGAAAAGCTTGAGAAGTACATTTTGAGCATTGGTGGGCAACGTCCTAGGGCTGCGAGTACGGCACGTTTTCACAGTCTTAATGAAATTGAATATTGTGTTGTATCCTTACTTAAATTTGCACCTTGGATTGGTACTATATTTGTGGTGAGTGATAATCAGGCTCCCGGTTTTATTAAAAAGCTTGCTGGTACAAAATACGAGTCGCGTGTGAAGGTAATAGATCATCGGATAATTTTTTCTGGGTATGAAGATTGCCTTCCATCATTCAGTAGCATGTCCATTGCGAGTTTGCTTTGGCGAATCCCTGGTTTATCAGAGCGCTTTATATTTTTGAATGATGATTTTTGTTTAATTCGTTCATTGTCTCCTGATGCATTTTATCGAGATGAAAAGGTGGTACTGCGTGGCTCATGGAAGGTTCAAACCGAGCGACGATTGATAAAAAAAATAGTCAATTGGTTTAAAAGATGTTTTGGTGTAGGAGAAAAAAATACTTCTAATTCTAGGGTGCGGTTTATCGGTGTTCAGGAAAATAGTGCAAGAATGTTTGGTTACATGCAGAATGTATTTCAGTTAGAGCATAATCCACATCCATGGCGAAAATCAGTGTGGCGTGACTATTGCGAGCGATATCCAGAAATCTTGAAGACCAATATCAGTTTTCGTTTGCGTTCACCGCTGCAATTTGTTCCGGAGGGCTTCAGTGCCCACTGCCTATTAAAAATGGGGCTGGCAGTAGTAGATAATCAGCTGCGAACATTACAAATCAAACCTGGTGATCAGGCTTTGATACGGATAAAAGCCAAGCTCGCTCAGGCTGATCGTGACGAGTCCTATGTATTTGCATGCTTTCAGAGTCTTGAAAGCGCATCACCGGAAACATTGGCTATAATTCTTGGCTGGATTGATAAGCGTATTGGTGATCTAGATCATTTCCTGGCACAGGAAGCAGCTGCTGACCGTGAAATTTACCCTGAATCAAAGTGTATTTGAGTTTTGACAAGGCATCATTGTTTGGAATAAATGGTGTAGAGATTTTCAAGTTCTAAAGCGCAGCTCCTTAGTTGGAACTTGCTTTTTATTAGCTCCTGCTGATTATTAATGATGTCCAAGTAGCTTTCTGGAGTAGCGAGTATGTTGGTCAGTGTGCCCGCTAGTGCATTGCTATCTTTCTCGGCAAAAGTAAAACAGGTTTCTCTGTCTATTAGATTATCGCCAACTCCCCCAGATGATGAGCTAACCACGAATACACCACTGGCTTGCGCCTCAAGAATAGATATCGGCAGGCCTTCTGCGTCACCACTATTGGCTGTAATGCTCGGCAAGCAAAATATTTTGCAATTATCGATTTGCTCTTTGACTTGGGTGCTGGTTAACGCACCAGTGAAAGTGACGTCAGATAAATTTAATTGATTTATCTGAGTGCGTAATTGCTCTTCCATTCCGCCCTTGCCAACAATTATTAGTTCAGCATCTGGAACGGCCTTTTTAACTGCCGCAAAGGCCTCAATCAGATATTTCGCTCCCTTCTTTTCCACAAGACGACCAACGTAAAGAATTCGGTTTTTTCGCTCTAATATTGGAACTGGACCCGGAGCAAAATCTTCAGTATTTACACCTATATAGCTCACGGTAATCTTTTCAGCTGGAATGCCGAACTTAATAGCACGATCTCTAATTGCACTGGATACTGCCAGAAAATGCACTTTAGGTTCTTGGGCAAGCTTCAGTAATTGTTGCGGATACTTACGCTTTCTGCGGCCGCGTTTACCTGATTCCCACCATTCTCTATAGATACTGATATCAAAACCATGCAGTGTGACCAACATGGGCAAATCCAATGCTTTTGCATAAGGCCAAATGTCAACCGCCGATGTTCCGAAGTGTGCGTGAACCAGATCCGCATTGATATCTTTTAATGTGTTGATGCCAGCTGGATCGGCTTTATTGAGCCAGCGATAAGCCATATAAAGCAAGCGGCGGGGGAGAGAACTTCCCTGGGGTAACAGTAATTGCGACTGAATCATCGAGAAGTCAAGGCTGCGACCAAGGTATTTATGCCCGACTAAAATAGGCTTCCAAGAAACAAGCGCAAGCGCCTGCTGCTTGATAAACGTTTCGGAATAAGACAGCAAACCATCTTGATAAATAATGACTTTTTTGCTCATAAGCATTCTTTGAATATTAGGTCTTAACTGGAGGTGGTTGTATCGGATGGTATTGCAATCAAAAGTTACACATGTCATTACAAAGTGGCAAGTTAATTATGAATTTTGCGGGTTCTATCTTGTTTGCTTTTTATGCTTGTAGGTATAAAATGCAATCGCAAGTTTGGCGGCTGTTAAAAAAGGACAATAACAAGAATAGTTAACACTTTTTTGATCTACGAAAATGAAGTGCTAAAGGATTATAACTATGGCGATGCCTTGGTTAAGTGTTTTAATTCCAGTATATAACGTCAAGGATTATCTTGATGATTGCTTTCAGTCAGTTCTTTCGCAGTGCGATGAGAATATTGAAATCATCGCTCTCGACGATCGGTCAACTGATGGCTCATTTGAATATTTACAAGCAGTCGCTGCAAAAGCCTCCCATCCGATAAAAATTCTGCAACATGCACATAATCGTGGCCTTAGTGCTGCGCGCAATTCGCTGGTGGCTGCGGCCACCGGTGAGTATGTATGGTTTTTGGACTCTGATGATGTGATAGCTGATGGAGCAATTGATCAGCTTAGAGGTATCGTCAATCGTCATTCGCCAGATTTGGTTATGTGTGACTATCAGATATG
>NZ_JBRFPI010000291.1:0-5793 GCF_053579595.1 Cellvibrio sp. | reverse complement strand
GCTGATTAATAAACGCAAAAATGGCGAAAAGTTTCCCACCTGGTATTCGATCAGCCAGGTACTGAATGCCGACGGCCAACCGGAAAATTACATCGCCATTTTCAGCGATATTTCCGAGCGCAAAAAATCCCGCGAACGGATCGATTTCCTCGCCCATCACGATAGCTTGACTGAGTTGCCCAACCGCGCGCTGCTCAATGATCGTTTGGAAATGGCGATTAATACTGCTAAGCGGCGCGGTGAAAAGGTCGGGATTTTATTTATCGATCTCGACCGATTTAAAAATATTAATGATTCGCTCGGCCACGCAGCGGGCGACCAGATTTTGCGCCAGACTGCCGCGCGTTTAAGTGCGGCGGTGCGCACCGACGATACTGTTGCGCGTTTGGGTGGCGACGAATTTGTGGTGCTGCTCCCGCGTGTGCGCGACGAGCGCAGCCTCGCTGAGGTGGCGATCAAATTACGCGAAGAATTGCTGTTGCCTTACATTCTGGAAGATATGCCGCTTCACTTGAGCCCGAGTATCGGGATTGCGGTTTACCCGGATGATGGCGAAACTCCCAGTACGCTGATCAAAAATGCCGACGCCGCTATGTATCTCGCCAAAGAGAAAGGGCGCAATAACTATCAGTTTTACACTCCTGTGTTAAATGCACGCACGCTGGATCGCTTGAAGTTGGAGTATGACCTGCGCTCGGCGCTGGAGCAGGGGCAGTTTGAGTTGCACTATCAACCGCAAATTGTGGCAGGTAGTAAAACACTCTATGGCGCCGAGGCGTTGGTGCGTTGGCGCCACCCTGAGCGTGGCTTGGTGCCGCCCAACCACTTCATTCCCTTGGCGGAAGAGATAGGTTTGATCATCCCCTTGGGGGCTTGGGTTATTGCCGAAGCGGCGCGCCAAGTCAACACCTGGCATCGGGCCGGTTTTGTCGATCTGGTGGTCAGTGTGAATATCTCTGCGCTGCAATTTCATCAGGCGGGTTTTTTAGCAGAAGTACAGGGGCTATTGGCGCAAGCGGGTACCCAACCCAGTGCGCTTGAATTGGAGTTGACCGAATCCATGTTGATGAGTGACATGGAGGTGTCGATCCAGGTGTTGCAAGCCTTTCGCGATCTGGGCTATCGCATTGCCATCGATGACTTCGGCACCGGTTTTTCCTGCCTTAATTACCTGCGTCGCCTGCCGGTGAATATTCTCAAGATCGACCAGTCCTTTGTGCGCGATATGCAGACAGATGGTGCATCGCTTGCGATTGTGACGTCCATTATCCGCCTCGCTGAATCGCTCGGGATGGAGACCATTGCCGAGGGCGTAGAGACAGCAGGCGAGGTGGCGCTGCTTGCCAGTCAGGGCTGTCGGTTAATGCAGGGCTATCACTTTTCCAAACCCCTGCCACCCATACAGTTTGAGGCATGGTTGCAGCAGTGGTTGGCCGCTGACACAGACGCCATCACCTAGCAGATGGATAAAACAATAAATCAAACGTTCGGCTTACAGACCCAGGCAGTTAGATATTTGGTAATGAGGCTAGTGGTCATTCCAAGCATCAACTAGTCTTATTGGGACAGAGGGAGAAGTTGCAATGAACATGAGGACTATCGGTCGTCCGTACTTGCATCTAACCCGGTTTATCGGGTCGGGAGTGCTTTGCATGTTTGCCGGTGTCAGCTGCGCCAACGATGACATCGCCTACCTCGAACTTAGTCTAGAGCAGTTGCTTCAGGTGCCCGTTACCGGTTCCACCCTGACCGAAGAAACCCTCAAAACCGTACCTGCCGCCGTGTCGGTATTTACCCGCGAGCAGATCGATCGCTTGGGGGTGGATTATCTGTATGAATTACTCAATCTGGTGCCCGGCTTCCAATTCGATCGCAATGCCAGTAACGGCGCGGCTTATACCTACAGTGCCAGAGGGCGGCGCAGTACCCAGCAATCGTTGGAAGTCTTGCTGCTGATCGATGGCCACGTAGTCAATGATCCCCGCGCAGGCAGCCCGGATATCACTTTGCCGTTGTACCCACTTGCGCGTATTGAGCGGCTGGAGGTCATTCGCGGCCCCGGCTCAGCCATTTATGGCAGTTCCGCATTTAACGGTGTGATCAATATTGTCACGCGCAAGCAACAAAAATCCCTCGCCCTTGCCTATGGTTCGCAGCAGCGCCGCCGGCTGGAAAACCTCTGGTCCGCTCAGGTTGGCGACTGGGCGCTAGACAGTTTTATCCATGCCTACAAAGACAATGGCGATGAGTTTGTCGTGCCCGACAGTTTTAGCAAGCAGCCTACCGCCACCCGCGACCCACGCCAGCAAACTGGGGCGGATCTGGCGTTGGTTCGCGCCGAAGCCCAAATCCACATCAGCTATAACCGCGTCAATACGGAGGATTTTTATCAATCAGAAAACATTGCCAATAATTACAACGCCAACGAGCGCCAGTGGTGGCATCTGGCTTTGGATCAGGGGTTTGTATGGCTACCCAACACGCAATCCAAAGTCTCATTGAGTTATCAGCAATTTAGCTACGATTTTGATCTTTATCTCACTGGACCAGGGCAGCTGTTAGGGTTCAGCAACCCCAGAAGCGCAGAGCCGTTTAAAGGCGATGCACGTCTGGCGGGTGACAGCTGGCGTTTCACATTCACTAATGATTGGGCTATCGACGATCAATCCAGCGCCCAATGGGGTACGCAATGGGCGCGGCATGAGGAAACCGAAGCAAGTGCATTAGGTAATTTCGATTTGATCCAGCTGAGCCAGGGGCGTCCGCCCATCACTTATTACGGCGACCAAGGCAAGCTATTCCCAATAGGTACGCAGGACTCTCAAAGTAATCTCGGTGTGTTTGTCCAGTACCTGCGTAACCTGCGCGAATCAACACGGCTGACGTTGGGTGGGCGTTACGATGACTATGCGGACCTGGCAGGGCGCTTTAGTCCGCGTTTGGGTTTGGTGGAGCAGCTAAATCAGACGTACAGCCTCAAACTGCTTTATGGCGAAGCGTTTCGTGCGCCCACGTTGGCGGAAATCGGGTTGATCAATAATCCGCTGCTATTCGGTAACCCGGATCTCAACCACGAAATTGTAAAAACCTGGGACCTGATCCTGATGGGCAATTGGAAGGCGACTAATCTCAGTGTGGGGGTGTTTGAAAATCGCTATGAGCATCCCATTGAAACTGTATTTGTGGGCGCTGCGCGCACTTACCGGAATGGTCCTGAGGAAAAGAGCCAAGGGGTGGAGGTTGAGTGGGCGCAGGAATTATCCAATCACTGGTCATTGCGTTCGACTTACACCCACATGGATTTGCCCTCGAGCGCATTTCGCGAAGCCGCGCGCACCGGTTCATTTGAAATAAATTACGCTGCCGAAAAATGGAACTGGAATTTGTTGGGCTTTTATCAGGGCGAACGCCAAACACCTATTACCTCAACGAGCGAGCAAACGCTGGATGATTTTTGGATGCTCAACACCCAGTGGCGCTATCAATTCTCTGCCGGTTACGAGCTGAAGCTGCAAGTAAAAAATATCACCGATGAAGAGGCCGCGACACCCGCCCAGAGTCTGGGGAAACTCGATGGAATTCCCAATCGCGGACGTGAGTTAAGTGCAGAGGTTGAATGGCGGTTTTAGATGGTTGCGACCGTCCAATGCCAAAAGCGGCTACTCGATTTGCACCTTGCAAGGCATGCGCGATTTGCTCAAGTTGCACTTGGTCGATTTCGCTACGCCAACAGTCTTCCTATGCATTCTTAAGTTCTCGGTCACCACTGAGGCGGGTGAAGCTCAGATTGCGTATGGTGATCTGTTGAGTCATGTGAAATTTCCCTTTTCGGTTCGTATAACTTGATGTCGTGAAAGTGACGCTATTGTTTCTTAGGGTTTAAAATGAATATAACTAGTGGTTTTTAGATTTAGCATGAAAATTTTTAATGTATAATGCGAATCGCATTGTTATGGATATTTGTCATGATCGAAATTCGCCATTTAAAAACCCTGATCGCCCTGCGTGAAACCGGCAGTTTGGTGGAAGCGGCGGAGCGCTTGTTCCTCACCCAATCGGCGCTGTCGCACCAGCTCAAGGAGTTGGAATCGCGTTTGGAATGCGAGCTGTTTATCCGCAAAAGCCGCCCATTGCGGTTTAGTGAGGCGGGTAAGCGTATTTTGATTTTGGCCGATGAAGTCATCGCCAAGGTCAGCGAGGCCGAACGCGATGTCAAAAAACTCGTGCACGGTGAGGCGGGACGTTTATATATGGCGATTGAATGCCACAGTTGTTTTAACTGGTTGATGCCGACAATTGATATTTACCGCAATCAGTGGCCGGGTATTGAATTGGATTTCTCCGGCGGTTTTACGTTTGAGCCCTTACCTGCGTTAGCGCAAGGCGATATTGATTTGGTGATCACGTCTGATCCGCAACCCATCAAAGGCGTCGAATATGTGCCGTTGTTTGGGTACGAAATGCAAATCGCTCTGGCCAATAACCATGCATTAAACGAGAAAATATTTTTACAGCCGCAGGATTTAGCGGATCAAACGCTCATTAGTTATCCGGTAGCGCGCAACCGCTTGGATGTGTTTAAACAGTTCCTGGAACCTGCCGGTGTTGAACCTAAAGCCGTACGCACCTCTGAGTTGACTTTGATGATGGTACAACTAGTGGCAAGTGGGCGCGGTATCTGCGCTTTACCCAATTGGGTATTGGCAGAGTATGTAGCCCAAGGGTTGATCAGTGTGCGTTCGGCGGGTAACGCAGGCATTTGGCCAACGCTTTATGCTGCGGTGCGTGAAGAGCAATTATTATCGCCATTTGTGCAGGAATTTTTACAACTGGCTAAAGCCCATTGTCTTAAAAATTTGCAGGGCGTGGTGCAGGTTAATTAGATTTTATTGCTGCGCAACAAGTCCAGGAATTTATCTTGTGGCAGGGGGCGCGAAAATAAATAACCTTGCCCCTTATCGCAGCCCCTGCTGGCTAAAAAATCACGCTGGTATTCTTCTTCTATCCCTTCACCTATAATTTTCATTGGGATAATTTTACTTAACCCGATAATCGCATTCACCATTTCATCGTGTTCTTTGGCTTCACCTATCCGGCTTACAAATGAGCGGTCAATTTTTAAATAGTGAGGTGCAAAGCGCACTATATAGCTGAGTGATGAGTAGCCAACACCGAAATCGTCTAGCGATATCTGAATTCCAATGCCTTTAAGTTCGCTGATTTGTTTCAGGTTACTTTCGGTATTTTCCAGGAACATTTGTTCGGTAATCTCAACAATCAAGTTTTCAGCAAGTAAGTGGGATTCAGTGAGTGCCTGGGAGAATAATGGAAGTAGATTATTTTGATCAAATTGCCGCACCGATACGTTGATTGATACTGAGAGTGGATAGCCTGCGCTGTGCCATTCAGCTGCTTGTCTGCATGCTTGTTGAATCACCCATTCACCGATAGGTGAAATCAGGCCGCTCTCTTGCGCATAGGGAATAAAGTCGTTGGGGGGAACCATTCCGCGTGTCGGGTGATGCCAACGCAACAGCGCTTCCGCCGATACAATCTGCCGGGTTTGCAAATTGATAATAGGCTGATAATAAAGTTCAAACTCGTTGTTGTTAATTGCTTTGCGCAAATCAGTGTCCATCCGCAGACGATTATGGACATATTCAGTAAGTTCTTTGCGATATAACTGACAGCAGCCGCGCCCTTTGCCTTTAGCATCGTAGAGTGCACTGTCAGCATTGCGCAACAGGGTTTTGGCGTCGTCGCCATCGGTGGGGTAGAGTGCAATACCAAAAC
>NZ_JBRFPI010000290.1:0-5807 GCF_053579595.1 Cellvibrio sp. | reverse complement strand
CCGCTGGTCGATACGATCCGTCGTATCCACTGCTTCGGCATCAACCTTGTGCCGCTCGATATCCGTCAGGATGGCGACCGCCATGTGCAGGCGATTGATGAGCTGGTGCAGTACCTCGGCATTGGCGAGTACCGCGAATGGCCGGAAGAAAAGCGTCAGGCGTTCCTGTTGGAGTCATTGACCAGCAAGCGTCCGCTTTTGCCGATTAGCTGGCCGATGAGCGATGAGACTGCCGAAGTCCTGGCAACCTGCCGCGTAGTGGCGCAGGAGCCACGTGAAATTCTCTCGCACTATGTGATTTCCATGGCGCAGCAACCATCCGATGTGTTGGCCGTAGCCCTCTTGTTGAAAGAGTGCGGCATGACCTGGAATATGCCGATTGTGCCGCTGTTTGAAACTCTCGATGACCTTGATCGCGCGCCGATTGTGATGGAGCGTCTGTGGGATCTCGAGTGGTACCAACAATATTCTGCGCATCAGCAAACGGTGATGATCGGTTACTCCGACTCCGCTAAAGATGCGGGCAAGCTGGCGGCAACCTGGGCGCAATATAAGGCGCAGGAAAAACTGGTCGCGCTCGCTGATAAATTTGGCGTATCCCTGGTGTTGTTCCATGGCCGTGGCGGTACCGTTGGTCGCGGCGGCGGCCCGGTAGAAAAAGCCATGGCGTCGCAGCCACCCGGTTCGGTCAAAGGCCGTATCCGCGTGACCGAACAGGGCGAGATGATCCGCTACAAGTTCGGTTTGCCGCGCGTAGCTTTCAGCAGTCTGTCTTCTTATGTTGTGGCGACTATGCGTGCGACCATGGCCCCCAACGCTGCGCCTAAACCCGAGTGGCGCGATCTGATCGAGCGCATGGGCAAGGCTAGCCTTGAGGCTTATCGCGCCGTTGTTCGCGGTCACAAAGACTTCGTACCTTACTTCCGCAACCTGACTCCCGAGCAGGAATTGAGCTTGTTGGCGTTAGGCAGCCGCCCGGCTAAACGTAAATCCACCGGCGGCGTAGAAAGCCTGCGCGCGATTCCCTGGGTATTTGCCTGGACGCAAGTGCGCCTGAACCTGCCGGCATGGTTGGGTACCCGTCAGGCATTTGAATATGCGTTGGAAAATGATCCGGCATTGCTGGAAGATATGGTCAGTAACTGGGCATTTTTCTCCAGCTTCCTCGACCTGTTGGAAATGGTGATCGGTAAGGCTGATGGTCCTATCTGTACCTACTACGAAGAGCAGCTGGTGCCGGTGGAGTATCGCGGTCTGGGGCAAGAGTTGCGCGGCGATTTGAAAGCGCTCGAGGGCCTGATCAACAAGATGAAAAAGCAGGATGTGTTGTTGAACGATGACCCAATGCTGCGCCAATCGCTGGAAGTGCGTAAACCTTACGTCGATCCACTGAACTACTTGCAGGCTGAGTTGCTCAAGCGCTATCGCAGCAGCGAAACTATCAGCCCTGACCTCGAGCGCGCGCTTAAGGTGACTATGGCAGGTATTGCGGCGGGTATGCGCAATACGGGTTGATCGGTTTGCAAGTGCTACCGGCTCCGCGTTTTTAGCGGGGCTGGAGTGCCTGTTCTCTCTGTGACCTCTTCTTATATAGAAAGCGATTCCCCATCAATAGCCAAAAAACAGCGCAATGGATTCTTTCCATTGCGCTGTTTTTTTATCAGCCCCAACAAGAAGCTCCGCAGGTTTTTTGCGAAAAAATAGCATGGGTAGAGCCGTCATTTTTCTGCGTTAAGTCCGCGTCACCCTGAGTAATTTCACTCAAAGCAGCTTCTTTGACACCTATATAAACCCCGTCTATACCTAGTTAACCCATATGGCAGCAAAGTGTGCAGGGATAACGACCTACAACATCCTGCGTTTTTGCTATTGAATTTGACGGATACAACCCATGAATAGCAGCTACTCCCACGGGAACTCTCCCGTTTCTTATCCACTTACACATACGCAGCGTGGCTCATCACAGGTTGTGGTGATTGGGGCAATTGCAGTGATGGGCATAATTGCGCTCTTGTTGCTTGCGCTTGCAGAGTTGTCGATGGTCTGGAAGGCCCTATTTCTGTTAGCCCTGTTGGCTGCCGCGGTAATTGCCGGCGTGCAGATCGCACAAATGGCAAAGCGCGAAAGTGATAGCCAGGCCGCCTTATTACAAGCGCAAGGGGGACAACAACTCGCGCAAATGTATCGGCCTCTGCTGGAAAACTACCAGCATTTGCTTAAAGAAATCCTGCCGCTGTGGCAGCGCCAAACTGAATTGGCGCGGCATCAGTTGGAAGGCAGTATCACCGAATTGGTGGGGCGTTTTTCCGATATCCATCAGCGCTTGCAAGCGGCGGTGGCCAGTTCATCGTCTACTGCCAGCAGCATGAAAGGCGACAACGGATTGGGCGGCGTGATCCATTTCGCCAACGACGAATTGAGCCAAATCACCCACACATTGCGTCAGGCCATTGATCAGCGCGATGAGTTGCTAACAGAAATTTCCGGCCTTTCCAAAATCACGGTTGAACTGAGCGGGATGAGTGCTGAGGTTGCGGGCATTGCATCGCAAACCAATTTGCTCGCGCTTAACGCTGCCATTGAAGCGGCGCGCGCTGGTGAATACGGGCGCGGGTTTGCAGTGGTGGCTGATGAAGTGCGCACACTATCGACCCGCTCGGGTGAAACTGGTGCACGTATTGGTCGCCGTATCGAGCAAGTCAATTCTGCCTTGCAAACAACATTGGATAGAACCGCTGAGTACGCTGCTGAAGATAATTCCCGCTTAACAAAATCAGAAACTTCCATCGCGCAAGTGCTCGAACAATTCCAGCACTCCAGTGAACATATTTTGCAGTCAGCACACGTTTTGGAACAGGAGAGTGCAGCGGTTCAATCGAGTGTTGAAGAGGTGCTGGTGAATTTGCAATTCCAGGATCGCGTCAGCCAAATCCTGGGGCACGTGATTGATGATATGGAAAAACTGGTTGGTGCGATTGCCGATCAGGAAGCCCGCTTGCGTCACGGTGAGCCGGTGATTGCCATTGATACCGGTGAATGGCTGCGTTCGCTGCAAAAAACTTATACCACATTAGAGCAGGTTGATGTGCATCGCGGCAGCGGAGCACAAGCTAAAGGTTCAAACAATTCAGAAATCACGTTTTTTTAGGAGTAGTGAATGTCCAAAGTAATTCTCGTCGTTGATGATTCTGCCAGCGTGCGGCAAGTGGTGGGTATTGCGCTGCGCGGTGCAGGTTATACCGTTGTTGAGGCCAGTGATGGAAAAGATGCATTAACCAAATTGGATGGGCAAAAAATCAATTTGGTGATCTCGGATGTGAATATGCCCAACATGGATGGCATTACCTTTTTGAAAGAAATGAAAACCAAAGCTAACTACAAGTTTACCCCGGTGATCATGCTCACTACGGAAGGTGCAGAAGAGAAAAAACGCGAAGGTCAGGCTGCTGGTGCAAAAGCCTGGATTGTAAAACCCTTCCGCCCTGAACAAATGTTGCAGGCAGTTTCAATGCTGATTTGACAGGAACTCTCTTCAACAGGAATTTTTTAAATAGGTGTAGACCATGAATATTTCGCGAAAAAAGAGCAAGGATACAACCACGCTGGTATTTGAAGGCGACCTCACTATCTATTACGTCGCACATATCAAAGACGAATTGTTTGCCGATTATGAAAAATTGGCCGATAAGGTCGCGCTGGATTTGAGCACAGTTGGTGAAATAGATACTGCGGGAGTGCAGCTGCTGCTATTCGCGAAAAAGTTTTTTGCTTCCGTACACCGACCATTATTTATTACCAAGAGCAATGAATCTGTAGAAAGTGTGTTGACTGCGCTGGATGTAAATACCCAATTTGCTATGGAATCATAAGGAATCCACTATGAATCTCGACGGTGCCTTACAGACCTTCTTCGCCGAAGCGGATGATTTGCTCAACTCCATGGAGGCGGCGCTGCTGCGTTTGGATGAGGGCGATAAGGATATGGAAACCATTAACGAAATATTTAGAGCAGCGCATACCATCAAAGGTTCGGCTGGTTTATTCGGGCTGGATGATATTGTTAGTTTTACGCACATTGTGGAAAACGTCTTGGATCGCGCGCGCGACGGAAAAATTGTCATCACCAGCGATTTGTTGAGCATTTTTTTGCCGTGCCGCGATCACATTGCGGTGTTGGTGGAAAATGCGCGGCACGAACAGGAAAATGATGCAGAATGTCTTGCGCAAGGCAAAGCACTACTTAATTCATTGCAACCTTGGTTGGACGCAGTACCACAAACTGCAGTGGCCAGTGCACCTGTCATCGGCGCATCGCCGAAAAACAATAGTAGTGCTGAGACCAATCACGATGCCTGGCATATTTCAGTGCGCTTGGGGCCGGATTTGTTACGCAATGGCATGGATCCTCTATCTATTTTACGTTTTCTGCGCACACTGGGTGACATTACTCACATCACCACCATCACCGATCACTTGCCTGAATATAACGATTACGATCCAGAGCAGCTGTATCTCGGTTTTGAAATTACCCTGGTAAGCAATGCATCGCAGCAACAAATTGAAGATGCGTTTATGTTTGTTCGCGAAGACTCTGATCTCAAATTAATTCCACCGCGCAGCAATATCGAAGCCTATGTCAATTTAATTAAGTCTCTACCCGAAAATGCCCAGCGCCTGGGTGAAATTTTGGTAAAAAGCCATGCGATCACTTTTCAGGAATTAGATGCTGCATTGGCAACGCAAAAACAGCAGGCAAAAACCACCGGTGCGGTGGGCATGTTGGGCGATATTCTTATTGAAGAACAATCGATCGCCCCCGAAATTGTCAACGCAGCGCTCGATAAGCAAAAGAAAATTAGCGAGAAAAAGACCAGCGGCGAAAATCGTTTTATCCGTGTTGATGCCGAGCGTTTGGATGTTTTGATTAATTTAATTGGTGAATTGGTTATTAATCGCCAGCGCGTTGATTTGCTGTCATCCAAAATGGGTAACCCGACATTGATCGAAGCGGTTACTTCCATGGGTAACTTTACTGAGGCGATCCGCGATGCAGCGCTCACCTTACGCATGGTGCCGATTGGCGATACCTTCCAAAAATTCAAACGCGTTGTACGCGACACAGCCAAATCCATTGGCAAAGAAATTGAGCTGGAAATTGAAGGCGCGGAAACCGAGCTGGATAGATCCATGGTGGAGAAATTAAATGATCCGCTGATGCATATTGTGCGCAATGCAATGGATCACGGCATCGAAGCTATCGCTGTGCGGCAAACGCGCGGCAAACCCGATTCTGGCACCATCAAACTTACCGCGCGTCATGATGCGGGAAATATTGTAATTGGTATCCACGATGATGGTGGCGGTTTGGATGTGGAGCGCATCCGCAAAAAAGCCATTGCTAATGGCATTCTGGAGGAGGGTATCCATCTCTCGCGTCAGGAGTTGTTCCAATTAATTTTCCATCCCGGTTTGTCCACTGCTGAGCAGGTGACCAACTTGTCCGGGCGCGGTGTGGGCATGGATGTGGTCAAGCGCAATATTGAAGAGTTGCAGGGCGGCATTGAAATCGAAAGTGAAATTGGCGTGGGTACCAGTTTTAGTATTCGTTTGCCCCTGACTCTTGCAATCATTGATGGCTTCCACGTCACGGCTGGCCATATTGATTTTATTGTGCCGCAAAACACCATTCTTGAATGCGTAGATTTAAATTCGTTAAGCCATGTACAGGGGCAAAACTGCGTGAATTTGCGCGGCGAGCAAGTCCCTTATATTCGCCTGCGCGAAATTTTTTCATTGCAACCCAAAGA